>CAZUDG010000007.1:0-38005 GCA_964618775.1 uncultured Lachnospiraceae bacterium
ATTTTGAATTTTCAGGGTTGTTTTACTGTTTAATTATCAAGGTTCATTTTGCTGGTAAGGCTTGGTAATTCAAATGTTCTTTCTTATCTAAACTTCAAGGCTTTGTAAATGCCAGCTCAAATATGTTAACATAAGGTTGTTTCTTTGTCAACACTTTGTTTTGAGTTTTATTAATACTTTTTCAAAACTAACGGAGAAGGAGGGATTTGAACCCTCGCGCCGCTATTAACGACCTACTCCCTTTCCAGGGGAGCCCCTTCAGCCTCTTGGGTACTTCTCCAAACAGCCATCTTTATTATAAAGCTTTCTAAAGCTTATTACATTAATTTATTTCAAAAAAAAAGGCATTAGAGTTCAATGCTTTATCAAAAACGGAGAGGGTGGGATTCGAACCCACGGCCCCTGACGGAGTCACTGGTTTTCAAGACCAGCTCCTTACAGCCACTCGGACACCTCTCCAAAGGTTGCTTGAATAGTATAACAAAATGCTTTTTTAAAGTCAAGCACTTAATTAAATAATTTAACCCAAATATTTATCTTTTTTATACACTATATAAATATGTGCAATTTAATATATTTAATTCGTTAATAAAGTTTATCTATTAACGCATTGCCTACAATAATATCTTCTGGGGTTGTAATTTTAATATTTGTATAGCTTCCTTCAACCAATTTTACTGGATGATTTGTGGTGTGTTCAACCACCATTGCATCATCAGTAACATTTATAACTACATCTTCTTCATCTAGAATCTTTAACTCTTCAATGATTTTGTTATATGATTTCATTATTAGGTCATAAGAAAATGCTTGGGGCGTTTGGACAATCCAAGTGTTTTTTCTATTAGGTGTACTTTTAATTATGTTTTTATCATTAACAATTTTTATTGTGTCTTTAGAAGGCACTCCGACTACACAAGCATTGTTCGTTTGCAATTCTTCTAGTAGTCTTTCAATAAGTTTTGTTGAAAGAAATGGCCTGGCACCATCGTGAATTAAAACATAATCTGCCCTGTCAATTGCTTTTAGTCCATTGTATACTGACAAATACCTCTCTAAGCCTCCGGCAACAACTTTGTTTACTTTAGTAAAATGATATTTATCAATTATATGTTCCTTATTATATTCAATTTCATTTTCACCAACTACAAGAATAATCTCATCCACCATACTTGTTTCAAAGGCATGTAAGGAATAATAAATCAATGGCTTACCACCTAGATCCATATACTGTTTAGGAGTATTGCTATTCATTCGGTTGCCGCTACCTGCAGCTAGCACAATTGCTACTGTTTTATTTTTCATATTTATGGAAAATTATTACCAATCTTTAATCATGGTAAAACTCCACTACTCCCACCCTTCTATCTTTGTCCTAGCCTAAGATTAGGCACTGCATTTAAATCTAAATCACTACGATTGCCTTTTAAATAATCATAATAAGCAGCACTTGCAATCATTGCTGCATTATCTGTACAATAAATATGTTCTGGATAATATAACTTTAGATTATTGTCTTCACAGGCACTTTCCATGGCTGATCTTAATCGTGAATTTGATGCTACTCCTCCAGCTATTGCAACCTTGTCTATTCCATAATCACTAGCTGCTTTCATAGTGTTTGTTACTAAGACTTCAACAACCGCCTCTTGAAAGGAAGCAGCTACATCTGCTTTATTAATAGTCTCATCTTTCATCTGAGCAGAATTTAGATAATTCAGTACCGATGATTTTAATCCTGAAAAACTAAAATCATATGGTGCCCCTTCTACATGTGCCCTTGGAAAATCAATTGCCTTTCTGTTGCCCTCTTTTGCTAAAGCATCTATTTTAGGTCCACCAGGATATCCTAGACCTATTGATCTAGCAATCTTATCAAAAGCTTCTCCTGCCGCATCATCTCTAGTTCTTCCTAATATTTCATAGTCAGAATAATCTTTTACTATAACAAGGTGGCTATGGCCTCCTGAAACAATTAAACACAGAAAAGGAGGTTGTAATTCTGGGTATTGAATATAATTGGCAGAAATGTGACCTTCTATATGATGTACCCCAACTAAGGGTATGTTTGCTGCATAGCTTATTGCCTTTGCATGTGCTACACCTACTAGGAGTGCGCCAACTAATCCCGGTCCATAAGTCACTCCAATTACATCAATATCTTCTAAGGAAACCTCTGCCTGGGACAGAGCTTCTTTAATTACTGGGTTGATTTTTTCTATATGTTTTCTTGATGCTATTTCTGGAACTACTCCTCCATATAAGGTGTGAAGTTCTATTTGAGATGAAATAACATTAGACAATACAGTCCTTCCATTTTTAACAACTGCTGCCGCTGTCTCATCACATGATGTTTCTATTCCCAAAACTAATAGGTCATTTTTATTATCATTTTCCTTGGTTTCATCTTTTATCTCTTCATCTATCATCATTATAATACTTCCTTCTAATTTGAAACATCCTTATTATTTCTATTTTATTCATCTGGATCAAAAACCAAAGTCTTTGTCTTTCCATCCTTTCCCACCTTAGTATTCTTAAATATCTTTCTTGTAGCATCTATATATTCTTCAGGCCTTACTAGTGAAGGGCTATAGTGGGTTAACCATAATTCCTTTGCCTTAGCATCCTTTGCTAAGGTAGCCGCTTCATAAAATGTCATATGTTTATAGTCTACAGCCTTTTCTTCTTTTCCTTCTTCTCCATACATTCCTTCACAAACAAATAAGTCAGCGTCTTCTGCCATTTGAGATATTAGAGGTAAAGGCCTTGTGTCTGTACAGTAGGTTACCTTAATTCCTTTTCTTGCTGGCCCAAGAACCATACCTGGTGTAAGAATCCTATCTTCCTTTTCTATGGTTTCGCCTTTTTGTAGTTTGTTCCAGTATTTTTTTGGTATATCATTTTCCTCTGCTTTATTTACTAAAAATCTTCCACTTCTTTCTATAACAATATTATAGCCGTAGCAAATCACATTATGGTTTACTCTAAATGCTTGTATTTTAAGGTTATCTTTAGTAATCTCTTCAACTTGTTCATTAAGCTCAATAAATTTAAGCTCAAATGGTAGTTCAGGTGCAATTACCCTAAGGGAATTAACAACTCTTTTTAAGCCTTTTGGCCCAATTAAAGTCACTGGGTCTCTTCTATCAGCATTACCCATTGATAACAACAAACCAGGTAGGCCACTTATATGATCTGCATGATAGTGAGTTAAACATATATAATCTATGGGATTAACACTCCATCCTTTTTCCTTTATTGCAATCTGTGTGCCTTCGCCACAATCTATTAATATAGTACTACCGTTAAATCTCACCATTAATGAAGTAAGCCACCTATTAGGCAATGGCATCATTCCACTCGTTCCTAACAAACATACATCTAACACGATTTTCCTCACTTAATCCGAAACTATAAGCTAATATCTAGTAATTAGAATAACTTCAATTCATGATTTTGGCTTATAGATTTCTAAATATTAGTTTCTTCTATTCTTTGTAACATATTATCATAAGCTTTTTTTAATATCAAGAACTTATATATTCTTCAAATTAGATATATCCATTCTTAGAATTACTTAATTTCCTTTCTAAGCTTTCTCAAAACATCTTATTTATAATTACGCGTCATATAATATAAAAACCGTTTATTTAGATCTTGTTAACTCTAAACAAACGGCTCTATGCTTATTTTATTATAGCAACTTTCTTATTGTTGTTTTCTATAGTCTAATCCGACTTGGACTCTTATCTTTTATTTAATTACCATTAAATACTCAATGATAATTTTAATTATTTCCCTGGATACATTACTTCAATTTGATCAGATACTTGAACCGGAATATTAAAAGATTGAGTTAGGCTTTCATAACAGTTTTCGCATAAAATAAATTTATGGATTTCTAAGTCTTTGTTGGAAAAGTAACCCCACTCCTTGTATCCTTCAAAGATATCTTCCATTAACATTCCATTGTGAGTGTCTATATTTTTACCACACATATTACAAGTAATAGTATCCTTTACTTTTTTTCTGATTTGTTTCATGCTTATCCCTCCTATGAAACTAGCACCTTAGTTTCACATATATTATAACAATACCTGTCCAATTATTATAGTGGGAATTACTGTTATCATTTCATATGTTAGGTTTTATATAATAAGACACAGGACAAGACCATTGTGTAAATAGACTTTGTTCAGACTCCAAAAGCCTAACCCCTTAAAATTATAACCACATTATTAAAGCATCTTCTTTTGGATATAAATAAAAATTAGGTCTAATACCAGAGTTTCTAAAACCTAATCTTTTATATAGGTCTATTGCTTTTTTATTACCTATCCTAACTTCTAAGGTAAATGAAATGAGATCTCTTTTTCTTCCTAGTGCTATTAGTTCTCTTAGCATTTTATATGCAACACCCTTATGCTGATGTTCCTTACTTACAGCCACATTACTAATATGACCTTCATCAATTATCCCCATAAGTCCGCAATAAGCTATCACCCTACCCTCTAGCTCTACCACAAGAAATATATTATCTTCATGAAACATCATAGACAAAAAGTCTTCTGACTTCCATGGTTGGGAGAACAATTCCATTTCAATTCTACAAACTTGATCTATATCTTCCTCGTTCATAAGACGCACTAACATATTTATTCCTTACCATTCTTCTTGTTAAAGTCTCTTTCTGCTTGTGATATTCGTAAATAAGTTGGGGAAAAACCATCAGCATTAACAACAAAACCTTCTTCTAAACACTTAATGCCTAGGGCCCCTACAGCACCCGCACGTTGTTTCGATAAATGAGCTGGTGCAAAGGAGTATGGAGGCTCAACTAATTCTTCTAACTGCTTTTTAAATACCTTAACTCCATCTCCTAAAAATATAACCTCTTCTTTAATATCGTTAATTTCTTCTATAATTTCTTCTATACTCGAAACCTTTTGTTGGCTAATAACCTTAAAGTTACCCTCGTCCCATTTATATAAACCTGTATAAACTTGGTTTCTTCTAGCATCCATTAAGGGACATATTATTCCTTTTGTTCTATAAAAATTATAGGCTAAGCTATCAACTGTTGGGACAGGGATTATGGGTACATCCAAAACTAGTGCTAAACCCTTAGCTGTTGCTGATCCAATTCTAAGCCCTGTAAATGAACCAGGACCTTTGGAAACTGCAATTCCATCAATATCCTTTAAATCAAACTGAGTCATTTCTATGATTTCATCTAACATAGGTAATAAAGTCTGGGAGTGGGTCATTCTATAATTAATTGTATACTCTGCGATCAACTCCTCTTCAGCTACTAATGCAACCGAAGCCACTAGGCCAGAGCTATCAAGTGCTAATACTTTCATTCCAATCCCCCCAACTGTGCTATGGTAATTTTTCTATAGTCAAATCCCTTATCTAGGTCTTTTTCTATGGTAATTATAGTTCTCTTTAATGGTAGAATTTCTTCAATTATATTTGCCCATTCAATAATACATACCCCATTGCCGTAAAAATAATCTTCATATCCTATTTCGTACATTTCCTCAACTTCTTCAATTCTGTAAACATCGAAATGATATAAAGGCATTCTACCTTCTTCATATTCTTGTATAATAGTAAATGTTGGGCTATTAATAGGCTCCTTGATTCCTAAGCCTTCCGCAAAACCTTTTGCAAATACGGTTTTACCTGTTCCTAAGTCACCAAAGAGACAGATGACCTGTCCAGGTTTAGCTTTTTCCCCAAGCTGCCTTCCTATTTCAAATGTGTCTTGTGCTTTGTAACTTTCTATAGTCATATTAATATCACGCAGTACCCTTCTTCTTATAGTTAATTATTAGATTCTTGGACACACCCAAGACTCTACAAAGTTTATTCAAGTATATCATAAATCGGTTTTTCTACAATATAATGTTTTCAAAAATAGAAAAGTATGGAATGAAACTTAAAATGAAAAAGAGCCAGAAACACAAGCCATTGACATAGTCTTTAGAAAGTTCATTCTAAGTACAAGATATTGGCACGTATTTCCGACCCTTATATATTTATCTTTTTATCTAATGTAAAATCACTCTAATCTTCTTATATACGAAAAATGCTATAAATGATACTATGGCACCTTTTAACAAGTTAAATGGTGCAACTGCTAACATTATAAATGTGTTCAAGCTTGTTATATTAGGATTTACTGCTGATCCCATTTCAATTAAGGCCTCAATTGGCAACCCAAATGCTGTTGCATAAAATGGTAGTAGGAAAAATGCATTCATTATACTTCCTAGAATAGTCATTGATACTGTTCCAATCACCATAGATATGGCAGCGCCTTTTCTGGTTTTATGTCTTCTATAATATAATGCGCTAGGTACAACAAATGCACATCCTATTACGAAGTTAGCAAATTCCCCTACACCTCCTGTTGAAGTGTTAACTGCTATCTTTATTAAGTTCTTAACTAGTTCAATTAAAATTCCTGCTACTGGCCCAAGTGCAAATCCTCCTATTAATATAGGAATTTCACTTAAATCAATCTGATAAAATGGTGGAGCGAACCAAAGAGGGAATTCAAATAACATTAAAATTGCTGCAATTGCTGAAAGCATACCTATTTGAGCAATTGATTTTGCATTTAAATGAAGTTTGCCCTCTTCCTTTGTTTGTCTTGTAACTGTTTTTCTTGTTTTACTTGATAGTTCCATTTTAAAATCTCCCTTCACTTAAGGAATATTCTGGGATATAAAATCATTTGCATTTATTCCTGTGCCTTAAATTGTCCTAGTTATTCTACAAATGATTTTAAAAAAAGCCTCGATATTATTCGAGGCTTTAAGTTCTTTAATGAAAATATACTTACACAATATATATTCATATCCTTCTCACATCCAGACTTTACTGTCGGTTTTGGAATCTCACCAAATCAACTACAAAGCATATAAGTTATGCCTATGAGTTCGCGGACTATACCGCCGGTCGGGAATTTCACCCTGCCCCGAAGAACTTCCTTATTAAATTGTTTTACTTACACTAATATTATATTCCATTGTTATTTTTATGTCAATAAGAATTTAATATTAGTTGTATATATATTCGTTCTTTAATAATGTTTTTGGATTATCAATTAATAAATGATCTACTAGTCTATCTCCAAACTTTCTTTTTAGATATCTTACTCCCTTTTTCATATATGGACCACGCTTATAATCTGAATGAGAATTTGTAGCTAGGAAATGAACCATCTTATTTTTTATTAGTGTAGTAGAGTTTTTCTTATTACTATCTCCTATTGCACCAGTAAGGCTAGAAACATTTACCTGGGTATAAGCCCCCAAATCTAATAGTTTTTCTATATTTTGCAAATCATCCATTAAACATGGATAATCTTCAACATGGGATATTATAGGTAGATATCCATAGATCAAAAGTCTATGAATGCCTGTTTTAATTTTTTCAAAAGAATCATATTTGGAAAACTCAACTAATACATATCTAGTATTAGCTAATGTAAGGGCCTTACCTTCACGCAAATGCCTTATTACATCTTCACTGTAATATATTTCATTTCCCAGCAAGACTTTAATACTTGGATCTATATCTTTAGCAACATCATTTACTAATGTCTGTTTTTTGTATAATTCAGATATTTCTATGTTTACAGCTCCTACGGCATAATGAGGGGTTGCAAATATAGTAGCAATTCCTTCTTCATAGGCAATCTTTAACATGTTTCTACTTTTTTCTAAACTTACAGCCCCATCATCTATAGATGGCAATATATGACTATGTATATCAAACCACTCATTCATGCTAGTGTCCATACCTTCTTTCAAAATTTGATGTTTATTTATAAAGTCAAAACAAACTTATCTATCAAATAGAATTTTCTCATTTTTGATTTCATTATAGACAAGTTTACCACTTCCTTATAATTCCTACAATCAGAGATTATGTCATAATCTGTCAATTAACAAACAATGAAACTATCAATTAAAAAAAAGGCTATATGAATACTGATTATACAAGGAATGCTAGGGCATTTTTTATCCTAGTATTCCTTGTATATAGATATCCATATAACCTTTAGTATTATCTAGTCTCTTTTTAACATTATCTTTTATTTCCCATGAAAAATAAAGCCACGGTACCCGGTCCTGAATGAGTTCCAATAGTTGGTCCAATATGATTAATTAGTGTTACTTCTATTCCTAAACGTTCTTTTATCTTTACTGCTAGGTCTTGCGCATCATCTATACAGTCTCCATGACTTATGAATGCATCTTCCTCACCTGGTAAAAGTCTTTCTTCCATCAAATCCACTAATTCTTTTAATGATTTTTTTCTGCCTCTTGCTTTTGATAAGGCAACCAGGTGTCCTTCATTATCAACATGTAAAATAGGTTTAATATTTAATACTCCTGCTGCCAATGCAGACGTTCTAGAAACCCGACCACCTCTGAATAAGTATACCAAATCATCAACTGTAAAGTAATGACAAAAATTTAGTTTGTTTTCTTCAATCCATCCACTTACTTCATCAATTGTTCTTCCTTCTTCCTTTAACTTAACAGCTTTATGAACTACTAACCCTTGGCCTAGGGAGGCCGCTAAGGAATCAATGACAACAATTTTTCTTTCTGGATTTTCTTCCATTATTTCGGATGCCGCTGCATATGCATTGCCATAACTCCCACTTAATCCTGAAGAAAAACATATATGTAGTATGTCAGCATCATGTTTATTTACAAGTTCTTGAAAAAACTCCCTTGCATAATCCGGATTCACTTGTGATGTAACAGGAACCACACCATCACGCATCTTATTATAAAACTCTTTATATGAAAGTTCATTATCCAAGTCATAAGTTACATCATCGATGGTATAATTAAATGATAATATTGGCAAGTTGTGATTGTCACAATAATCCTTAGGTAGGTCAGCAGTAGTATCTGTTGAAATAATATAATCCATAATTACTCTCCATTCTTCTTAATAACAATTTATAAGCACATCATGATTAGTTTTGTTTTAGTTTTATAATATTAAGTATTGTTATAATTAGTTTGATAGATTTTTATAAATTTAATTATATATTATATAATCATAGTAAGCTGTATTCTCTTTCTTTGAATGTCAACACTTATAACCTTAACATCCACAATATCTCCAACACTCACTATGTCTAAAGGATGTTTCACATATCTTTTGTTTGTAAGCTGAGAGATATGAACTAAACCGTCTTGGTGAACACCTATGTCTACAAAAGCTCCAAAGTCAATTACATTTCTTACTGTTCCCTTTAGTATCATATCAGGCTTCAAATCTTCCATATCTAATACGTCTGTTCGCAGTATGGGTTTTGGCATATCTTCTCTTGGATCTCTTCCTGGCTTTTCTAATTCATTCATTATATCTGTTAAAGTAATTTCTCCTACATCAATTTCTTTAGCTAGGGTCTGTTTATCTTTGATTTGATTTCTTATTCCTTTTATTCCACCTTGCCTAATATCTTCTCTTGATAAGGACAAAGATGTAAGTAACTTTTTAGTGGCCTGATAGGATTCAGGATGTACTCCTGTTGCATCTAAGGGTTCATCACCATTATAAATCCTTAAAAATCCTGCTGATTGCTCATATGCCTTTGGACCAATACCAGAAACATCAAGGAGTTCTTTCCTTGATGTAAATGCTCCATGTTCTTCTTTGTATGAAACAATGTTTTTGGCTACCTTTTTACTAACTCCTGAAACATATTCAAGTAGTGCTGATGATGCAGTATTTAAATCAACACCAACCTTATTAACACTATCTTCTACAACTGCGGCCAGGGCAGAACCTAATTTTTTTTGATTCATATCATGCTGATATTGACCAACACCTATTGATTTAGGATCTATTTTTACTAGTTCAGCCAAAGGATCTTGTAGACGCCTTGCAATTGATATGGCACTCCTTTGTCCTACATCAAATTCTGGAAATTCTTCTGTAGCTAGTTTACTTGCAGAATACACTGAGGCCCCTGCTTCATTAACAATAATATATTTCACATCTTTATCTATTTCTTTTAATATTTCCGCTACTATTGTTTCAGATTCCCTTGAAGCAGTACCGTTACCTATTGCAATTAGAGTAATCTTATATCTATCTATTAGTTTTTTAACTATTTGCTTAGTTTCTTCTACTTTATTTTGTGGAGCTGTTGGAAATACTACTATTGTATATAAAGACTTACCTGTAGCATCTACAACTGCTAACTTACATCCTGTTCTAAAAGCAGGATCCCAACCAAGTACAACTTGCCCATGAATAGGCGGTTGCATAAGTAATTGTTCCAAATTCTTACCAAACACATCTATGGCACTATCTTCTGCCTTTTGGGTAAGCTCACTCCTAATTTCTCTTTCAATTGAAGGTGAAATTAATCTTTTATAACTATCATTAATTGCAGAAATAATTAATTCCTTTGTATATGGGTTATCTCTAACAATTGTATTTTTTTCTAAATAGCTTATTATTTTTTCTTGGGGAGTTTCAACCTTTACAGTTAAAACCTTTTCCTTCTCTCCACGATTAAGTGCTAGAATACGGTGACCAGGAATATCTTTAATTTTTTCACTATAATCATAATACATTTCATAAACACTTTGAGTATCTTCTTCTTTAACATTAGATACTATCAAGCCTTCATTCATGACTGTTTTACGAATATAACTTCTATAATCAGCTTCATCAGATATATTCTCAGCAATTATATCAAGAGCACCATTTATAGCTTCTTCCTCGTTGGCAACACCTTTTTCTTCATCTATGTATGATTTTGCTTCTTCTTCAATAGGATTATCTGTCATCTGCAAAATAATTATATTAGACAAAGGTTCCAATCCTTTTTCCTTAGCAATAATTGCCCTGGTTCTTCTTTTAGGTTTGTAAGGACGGTATAAATCTTCTAACACAACCATAGTCAAAGTAGTTTTAATTTCCTTCTTTAACTCATCTGTAAGCATCCCTTGTTCTTCTATACTCGATAATATAGTTTGTTTTCTATCTTCTAATGCCCTTAGATACTCTAGTCTTTCATTAAGTTTTCTAAGTATTTCATCATCTAAAGACCCAGTAACTTCTTTACGATATCTAGCTATAAAGGGAATCGTATTGCCTTCATCAATTAATTCAACAGTTGCCAGGACTTGCTCTTTCCTAATCCCAAGTTCGTCACTAATTTGTTTAATTATATCCATAAATACTCCTTGTGAATTTTACAGTTACGATTACTATTTTATTAAATACTCCTTGTGAATTTTACAGTTACGATTACTATTTTATTAAATACTCCTTGTGAATTTACAGTTGCGATTACTATTTTATGTTAACGAGCTTCAGCTAAGGCAAACTTTTCATGAATGGCATCTATTGCCTTTTCAACATATTGGTCATCAATTAATACAGTAACCCTTATCTCTGAAGTGGAAATCATTTTAATGTTTACACCTACATCATATAAAGCTTCAAACATTTTAGCCGCAACACCTGCATGGGAGTTCATTCCAGCCCCAACAACAGATACTTTTGCAACTGATTTTTCTACGTCCAGTTTTTGATACTGTAGACTACCAGTCCTATGTCTTTCGATTATTTCTACCGCTTCATCAACCTTATCTTTAGATACAGTAAAGCTAATGTCTTTAGTCCCATCACGACCAACTGACTGAAGTATAATATCTACATTAATATCGTATCTTGCTAAATGGTTAAACAATTTAAATGCTACACCTGGTATATCCTTTAAACCTATTACAGCTATACGGGTAGTATTCTTATCAGACACAACTCCTCTTACAGCTAATTTCTCCATTTTAACTTCCTCCTTCACTATTGTCCCCTCAGTTCTATTTAGACTGGAGCGCACAACAAGTGGCACTCCATATTTTTTTGCCATTTCAACAGATCTATTATGTAAAACACCTGCACCAAGAGATGCTAATTCCAACATTTCATCATAAGTAACTTCAGACATTTTACTTGCATCATGTACTATTCTAGGGTCAGCAGTATAAACACCGTCAACATCTGTGAAAATCTCACATTTGTCTGCATGTAATGCTGCTGCAATTGCAACAGCTGTAGTATCAGAACCACCTCTGCCTAGTGTAGTATAGTCTACATATCTATTAATTCCCTGAAATCCAGTAACTATTACAATCTTTCTCATATCAAGTTCCCGATTAATTCGGTCTTTATCAATACGTTTTATTTTTGCATTGCCATAAATAGAATTTGTATGCATTGCAACTTGAAATGCATTAAGTGATATTGCTGGTACTCCAAGAGAATGGAATGCCATAGCCATTAAAGCTACTGATGTTTGTTCTCCAGTAGCAAGCAGCATATCCAGTTCCCTTTTAGGTGCTTTTGGATTTATTGTATCTGCCATCTCTAATAATTGGTCTGTTTGCTTGCCCATTGCTGATAATACCAAAACAACATCATGGCCTTCCTGATATTCTTCTACACATCTTTGTGCAACATTAAAAATTTTGTCTTTATCGGCAATGGATGAACCACCGAATTTTTTTACAATTAACATAATTCCTCCTATAATACCATAAACATAAAGCATGTTTATGATCTTGTTGCTCCACTCGCAAGTATGCAAGCGAGCTTGCAACTTACTCATTACGCTATTATTATATAACAGAATAAAAATATTTTGTTGAAATCTATATGTTTTAAATCTTATGTAAACAATTAACCTATTCTGTTATAAACTTATTCATTAAAGTATATCCTTCTTCTATAAAGTTCCCGCTATTCTTAGCTTCCTTTTCATTATAATTCCATGTAACCTTTTTTTCATTTTCACTATTATAAATTAAATAAGGCACTGGGTCACTAGTATGGGTACGGTATCGAATAGGGGTCGGATGGTCAGGCATGATTAACATTTTATATGGAATGTCTGTCAAATCCAGCTTGTCTAATAATTTCTTAACTACTTTTTGGTCTATATATTCAATTGACTTTACTTTGTTTTTAACATTCCCCTGGTGTCCCATTTCATCGGGAGCTTCCACATGAATATACACAAAATCATAATCATCTTCTAAAAGAGCTTTTAAAGCAGCAGCTACTTTACCTTCATAATTAGTGTCAAGAGAACCATTGGCTCCTTTAACCTTTTCAATGCCCATATCTGCACCTATAGCTATTCCCTTTAACAAATCAACTGCAGATATCATCATACCTTTTTTATTAAATTTATCATGAAATGAATCCAATTGAGGTTTTGTTCCGGCTCCCCAGAACCATATAGAATTAGCCTTATTTAATCCCTTTTTAGCTCTTTCTATATTAATAGGGTGATTGTTTAGTATTTCATAACTTTTTATCATCATCTCTTTTAAATATTGATTGTTTGGCAGGAATGTGGTGATTTTCTCTCCAAGTATATCATGGGGAGCGACTAAATCTATTAATTCCCCTTTATCCAATATTGTAAGGTGCCTATAACTTGTTCCTACATAGAATTTAAACATTTCATTATCAAAATGTTTTTTTAATTCATTAATTAAAACTGCTGCTTCCTCTGTTGTTATTTCACCAGAACTATGATCAATCACTATTTTATCTTCATATGAAAGCTCTTCCTCTGATAAGGTAACAATATTACACCTCAAAGAGATATCTGTATCCTTCATGTCCACTCCAACACTAAGAGCCTCTAAAGAAGAGCGTCCAGTATAATATCTTTGTGGGTCATATCCAAGTACAGATAAGTTGGCAGTATCACTGCCTGGTGACATACCTTCAGGAATTGTTTTACATAATCCCAGTTCAGATTTCTTTGCCAACTTATTAATGTTTTCTATATTGGCATATTCTAAAGGAGTTTGTCCTTCTAGTTCCTCTAGAGGCTCATCAGCCATACCATCACCTAAAACCACTATATATTTCAAGGTGTTTTCCTCCTGTTTTGTTTTTCTAACACTTGTTCTTGTTTTGCTTTTCTAATAGCTGTTCTTGTTTTATCCCTTAATACGAATTCTGCTAATTACATTGCCTAATTCATTGGCTTTTTCTTCAAATTGTCCTTCTTCTATTTCATCAGTAACAAATGCAAATTCCCCTTTTATTCCTGCATGGATTTCTCTTATAGCTCCAAACAATTCAAACACTCTTTTCTTGGTTGCTGTTTCATCATTGGCAGAAACTCTTACTAAAAATTTATGTTTGGCCTGCTTTATATCACATAAGTCAAGCTTTTTATTGCTCCAGATTGTCATAATGTTTTTGCCTAGATGCTTAGAAGCATCAACAATATCTGATACCACCGCACTAGCAGTAGGAAGTTTTCCTGCACCACTTCCATAAAACATTACATCACCGATAAAGTTACCCTTTACAAATATAGCATTAAATACATCATTAACACTAAACAAAGGATTATCCGACTTAATAATCATAGGGGCTACCATTGCAAGCACTTTATCTCCAGCTTTTTCACTAGTTGCCAACAATTTAATATTTCCACCTATTTCTTTTGCATATTTAATATCTATATCTGAAATACTCTCTATTCCTTCTGTATATATATCATTAAAATCTACATGCATTCCATAAGCTAAAGAAGATAAAATGGCAATCTTTCTACATGAATCTTGACCTTGAATATCAGCCGATGGATCTCTTTCTGCATAACCTAGTTCTTGTGCTTCTTTGAGAACTGTATGAAAATCTGATCCTTCATTAGTCATTTTAGATAACACATAGTTTGTTGTACCATTTAAAATGCCAGTGATCTCTTCAATCTCATCTGCTGTTAAAGATTGATTTAAGGGCCTAATAATTGGTATTCCTCCACCAACACTTGCTTCAAACAAAAAGTTCAAATTCTGTTCTTTAGAAATAGCTAATAATTCTGGCCCATGGGCTGCTACTAGTTCTTTGTTAGATGTACATACACTTTTACCATTCAATAAGGCTTGCTTTGTATAAGTATAAGCAGGATCTACTCCACCCATAACCTCAACAACTATTTTTACTTCAGGGTCGTTTAATATAATGTCATAATCATGTACAACCTTATCTTCAATAGGCTCTCCAGGGAAATCTTTTATGTCTAGTACATACTTCACATTGATTTCATTGCCCCCTGCTCGCTTTTTTATATTGTCTCCATTCTTGTTAAGAATTTCTACAACTCCCGAACCCACTGTACCATATCCTAAAACTGCTATATTTATCATATTACACACCTTTCTAATCTAATTTTATTCCCTTGCTAGTATCTTTAAATAATAGACTCCATCTAATTCTTCAACCAGCTGTAGGGCTTCTGTTATATCTTCTAAATCTTGGGGTACCTCTACGCTAAAATTTATAGATGCCAGATTATTTACTGGAATACTTTGATGAATTGTTAAAATGTTAAAACTATGTTGTGCAAGAATCTTTAGTATAGATGACAACAAACCTGGCTGATCACTAACCTGAATCATAAAGGTAATTGTCCGCCCCCTTGCATTTTCATTAAAAGGAAAAATGAAATCTCTATATTTATAAAAGGAACTCCTACTTATCCCAACAGTATCAGTAGCCTCTTGGATAGTTAAATTCTTATAGCTTTCCAACAAGCGTTTTACTTCGACTACTTTTAATAATACTTCAGGAACAGCATTATGTTCTACAATAAAAAATTTGTTTTTCTCCATAGCTTATCCCTCTTTTTCCTCCCCCCCTGTACTCTCCACGAGTACATTTGTCTTTAATAGAGAGATAATATCATAAATTCTATTTTATTGCAATGCTTTTATTTATTATAAAAATTAAAAACACTCTAATAGAAATGAGTGACTTTTGCACGTCACACAAGATCAAGAGTGTTTTTATATTTATTCTTTTTCATTAAATGCATCAAGAGTTTCATCATATTCGCTTTCATCTATAAGACCATTTACTTCTATTATTAAATCCATTGTTTCTTCATTATCTTTCATTGTCTTTAGATTAATTTAATTATTATCCTTAGTGTTTATCCATTTTAGATAGGCATTTATAAAAGAGTTGATATCTCCATCCAAAACGGCACTTGCATTACCTACCTCTTCTTCTGTTCTATGGTCTTTTACCATAGTATAGGGTTGCATTACATAGGAACGTATTTGGTTACCCCATCCTATCTCTTTTTGTTCTCCACGAATTCTCGATTCTGCTTTTTGATTTTCTTCTTCTCTTAATATATACAATCTTGACTTTAACATTTGCATTGCTTTATCTTTGTTTTGGAATTGAGATCTTTCATTCTGGCACTGAACCACAATTCCCGTTGGTATATGTGTAATTCTTACTGCAGAAGAAGTTTTATTAACATGTTGCCCTCCTGCACCACTAGCACGGTAAGTATCTATTCTAATATCGTCTTCATTAACTTCAATATCCATATCCATTTCAATATCTGGCATAATATCACATGATACAAATGATGTTTGCCTCTTACCTGCTGCGTTAAAAGGAGAAATCCGTACAAGTCTGTGAACTCCATGCTCTGACTTTAAGTATCCGTAAGCATTAAGTCCAGATATTTGCATAGTAATCGACTTATACCCAGCTTCATCACCATCTAAAAAGTCTAATATCTCAACACTAAACTCTCTCTTATCAGCCCATCTTTGATACATCCTAGCCAACATACTTGCCCAATCGCAAGATTCAGTTCCTCCTGCACCAGCATGTAATGTTAGTATAGCATTAAATTTATCATATTTGTCAGATAACAAGGTGCTAAGACGCAACTCTTCAAACTTCTTAGTAAAGCTATTAAGGGCTTCCTCTATATCTGGAATGAGCTCTTCTTCCTCTTCTTCTATGGTCAGTTCAATTAATGTTTCTATATCTTCATAGCTAGATTCAAGACGTCCAAACTCATCTATTACATCGTTTAAATCCTTTACCTCTTTTGAAAGCTTTTGTCCTTCTTCTGGATTATCCCAAAAACCTGGCTCTTCCATAACTTTCTTAATATATTCTACTCTATCCCTTCTATTAGCAAGGTCAAAGTGAATCCCCAAGTTCTTTTAAGGGATTTTCATATGAATTAAGTATTTGTTTATATTCATCTAATTCTACCATTAAATCACCACTTTCATCTTCTTATATTTGCTCTAGTTCTTACCATGACAAAACTTATATTTTATTCCACTACCACATGGGCATAGGTCATTTGGCATAATTTTTTTATTTTTTCTTTTTACAGGTTTTTTGGTTGCAGAATCATCCTTATTAGTGCCTGTAACTTTTGCTACTTGTTCTCTTTCTACCTTTTGTTCTATTTTAACATGCATCAGTGCTCTTACTGTATCTTCACTAATTGATGTTGTCATATCTTCAAACATTTCATAACCCATGAACTTAAATTCCACTAGTGGATCCTTTTGACCATATGCTTGTAATCCTATACCTTGACGAAGCTGTTCCATATCGTCTATGTGATCCATCCATTTACTATCAATAACCTTAAGTAGTATAACTCTCTCGGCTTCTCTTAAATGTTCTTTCTCTGGAAATTCTGCTTCTTTTAGCTCATATATCCTAACTGCTTCTTCTTTTAAATATTGTATTAAGTCATTCTTTTGCATACCTTGAACTTTTTCTGTTGTTAGGTTATCTATAGGAATAATAGGAATTATTCTATTATTTAGTTCTTTTAAGTCCCATTCTTCGTTTGGTTGATCCTCTCCAATATAAGTGCTTATGATATTTTCAACAATATCTGTAATCATCTTATATATGGAGTCTCTCATACTATCTCCGTTAAGAACTTTCTTTCTTTCCCCGTAAATAATTTCCCTTTGTTCATTATTAACTTGATCATATTCTAATAAATTCTTACGAATACCGTAGTTGTTGCCTTCAATTCTTTGTTGGGCTTTTTCTATTGCATCGTTTAACATCTTATGTTGTATCTGTTCCCCATCTGGAATACCTAGTGAATTAAAGATACTCATGAGTTTCTCTGAACCAAACAAACGCATAAGATCATCTTCTAATGAAATATAGAAACGAGATTCACCCGGGTCACCTTGACGACCTGCACGACCTCTAAGTTGGTTATCAATTCGCCTAGATTCATGACGTTCAGTACCTATTATCTTTAGGCCTCCTACTTCAATAACACCTTCACCTAGTTTAATGTCTGTACCTCTACCAGCCATATTAGTCGCAATTGTAACTGAAGAAAATTGGCCCGCTTGTTCTACAATCTCTGCTTCTAATTCATGGAATTTAGCATTAAGAACTTGGTGTGGAACTCCTTTTCTTTTTAGTAAATCACTAATCTTTTCAGATGACTCTATTGATATTGTACCAACTAATACTGGTTGACCTTTTTTATGGGATTCAATAATATCTTCTATAACAGCAGCCAACTTCTCTTGCCTTGTTTTATAAACGGCATCGTTATTGTCCTTACGTATAACAGGTTTGTTAGTAGGGACCTCAATTACGTCCATACCATAAATTTCCCTAAACTCTTTTTCTTCAGTTAAAGCTGTACCTGTCATACCTGATTTTTTGTTGTATTTATTAAAGAAGTTTTGAAATGTAATTGTAGCTAGAGTTTTGCTCTCTCGCTTTACTTTAACCTTTTCTTTTGCCTCTATTGCTTGGTGTAAACCATCTGAATAACGTCTCCCTGGCATAATTCTACCAGTAAATTCATCTACTATTAGAACTTGATCATCTTTTACTACATAGTCTTGGTCCCTATGCATTAAATTATGTGCACGTAATGCCAATATAATGTTATGTTGTATTTCAAGGTGTTCTGGGTCAGCAAGGTTTTCAATATGGAAGAATTCTTCAACCTTGTTTACACCTTGAGCTGTTAGGTTTATAGCTTTGTCCTTTTCATTAACTATAAAGTCCCCTTCTTCTTCAATCTCTTCACCCATTATGGCGTCCATTTTGGTGAACTCTCTACTTTCAGATCCTTTTTGAAGTTGTTGTGCAAGAATATCACAAGTTTCATATAGTTTGGTGGATTTACCACTCTGTCCAGATATAATAAGAGGAGTCCTTGCCTCATCAATTAATACCGAGTCAACCTCATCTATGATGGCATAGTTCATTTCTCTTTGCACTAATTGTTCCTTATATATAACCATATTATCTCTAAGATAATCAAAACCTAATTCATTATTAGTAGCATATGTGATATCGCAATTGTAAGCCTCTCGTCTTTCTTCATTTTTAAGACCACTGTGAGTAACACCTACAGTTAGTCCTAAGAATTCATAGACTTGACCCATCCACTCAGCATCACGCATAGCTAGGTAATCATTAACGGTTACAATATGAACACCTTTGCCTTCTAATGCATTCAAATATGCAGGCAGGGTTGCAACTAAGGTTTTTCCTTCACCTGTACGCATCTCGGTGATTCTACCTTGATGTAATACAATACCACCAGCTAATTGTACATAGTAATGTCTCATTCCTAGAGAACGTTTTGAAGCCTCCCTTACCACTGCGTAAGCTTCCACTAATATATCATCTAAACTTTCCCCATCTTTTAATCTCTTACGAAATTCTTCTGTTTTATCCTTGAGCTGTTCATTACTCAATTGCTCAATCTCAGGTTCAAGAGCTTCTATCTTATCCACGATAGGATATATTCTTTTTAGTTCTCTTTCACTATACGTTCCAAATAATTTATCAAATAGCTTCATACATTCACTCCTATTGTTGTATTCCAAAATTGCCTTACAAAACTGTCCTATTAAACTGCAAAGGAAAGCTTTTGCAATAAATTTCCTTTACTTTACATACTAATCTTTATTTTATCATTTACTTTTATAGTAATCAACTCTTTTATACTATTTATAAGTATATCACTCTTTATCCACAACATAAACTTCTTAGAAGGGATTTAAAAATAAAACTAGAAACTTATCTCTAATAATTATAAAACCCCTAAGTAATTAAATCCTTAAATTACTTAGGGGTGAATTATTCTACTTAAAACTCTGGGTAACTAAACCTAATTATCTTATTTAAAAATCTGGTTCAATTAAACCATAAGTGTTTTTCTTCTTGCGCTTATATACAACATTCACTTCGTCAGTTTCTGCATTAGAAAACACGAAAAAGTTATGTCCCAACAACTCCATCTGTATGCATGCTTCTTCTGGATCCATTGGTTTTAAAGCAAATCTTTTTGTTCTTACTATTTTAATATCATCACTATCTTCAGATAATTCTTCTTCTCTTGCATCTATAAATTCTTGATTTAAACTCTTAGAAGCTTGCTTATGTGAAATAAGTCTGTCCTTATACTTTCTTAACTGACGTTCTATTACATCTTCAACCGCATCTATAGAAATGTACATATCATCAGTTGTTTGTTCTGCTCGTATGATTGTTCCCTTCATCGGAATTGTAACTTCTATTGTGTGTCTTTCTTTCTCCACACTTAGTGTTACTTGAATTTCTGTTTCAGGAGTAAAGTATCTTTCGAGTTTACCAAACTTTCCTTGTATAGCAGTCCTTAGTCCATCTGTCACATTGAGATTCTTACCGCTAATTATAAAACGCATAAAATCCACTCCTTCTTCAATTAATTTATTATAGTCTGCTTCTTAATTATGTTGCATATACACCCTTACTAGCTTATATATCGGATTATAAAACACTTTTATCAGGGATGTTATATAAATTTATTATAGCACATGAATTCTGCTGTTACAAGATAACAAGAATAATTATAAAATATACAAATGGGTAACATTATGATAATACATTGTTAACCATTTCTTCTAATTATTACAAAGTTCGTCATATTATTTGAAAATTCAATCATTTTATTAAATATAAATTGTTAAGCATTAAACTAACTTTCATGATAACTAACAAAACAAACATTCCCCCTTGACAGGAAAGATACATTCGACAATTGTGGTTAATATTTGTGGATAGTGTGGATAAGTCGGTTGATAACTTAAAAACTCTTAAGATTAAGGGTTTGAATTGTTGATAACTTTTGGGGTTTGTGGTTAAAAATAATCCTTATTATTCAAAATGACAAGTATTTATATCTTATTTGTGCACTTTGCTATATTTTCCCCAAGACTTGCTTTTTAAGTTAATCCTTATTTTTAAACAACTTGCCGAGTTGTCTGATTGTTTGCTTGTTTATAAAATTAATATCCACACATCTTTAAAACGTTCTTATTATTAATGTATACAAAAAAGGATATAAATATAAGTTGAAATTATATTTATATCCTCTATATTATTCTGATTTTTATTTGTTAATTTACAACTCTTCTTACTTGATAAGGGTTTCTCATTGGAGAAATGATTATTCCTGTTCTTTCTGTGCTTGCATGTACTATCTGGTTATTACCAATATACATAGCCACATGTCCAGGATAAAACATTAAGTCTCCAGGCTGACGATCACCAATGTTTACAGCATATCCTGCTGCCGCTGCTTGGCCACCAGAAGTTCTTGGTATACTATATCCCATGTTCCTATATACTGAAGATGTAAATCCTGAACAATCTGTTCCATTAGTTAAACTAGTACCTCCATATACATATGGGTTACCTACAAACTGTTGAGCATAGTTTGCAATTGCTTGTCCTGTAGAACTACCTTGGGAACTTGTCGCAGGTGGAGGTGCTTGAGTTGGTGCAGGAGCTTGAGCCTGTGTTTGAGCTGGTGCAGATGTTGTTTGTGTTGTTTGTGTTGTTTGTGTTGTTTGTCTTCTAGCCGCTTCTTGTCTAGCTGCTTCTGCCGCTATCTGAGCTAATCTTTCTTCTTCTGCAACTCTAGCTGCTTCTTCTGCTGCAATTCTAGCTAACTCTTCTTCAATTGATATAGCATATTCAAATTCTACTTCTACATCTACATATTCTTTAGATACAAATCCTGACTTGTCATCTACAAGGATCTTTACCCATTCGTCTTGTTCTTCTTCTACAATGTATTTTCCTTCTATTGGAACCATTGTCACAATTTCTGCTTCAGTACTTGGTTCTTCTCTAACGTATAGGGTTTGGGTATTAATTGTAGCATATTTATTAGAAACTTCTTCTATAAGCTCTTCTGCTTCGCTGCCTATTGCTAAGAATTCTGACTTGATATATCCTTCTACGTTACCTGATTGAATCTTAACCCAATCACCCTCTGTTGCAAGAATATCTGTTGCGCTTCCGCTATAAAGCTTACCAGCTATTTCACTTTCTGCATTAGCCTCTGTTCGAATATTAACAAACTCATTAACCTTTGCAATTCCTAAATTTGCATATGGTGCAATTATTGCTGTTAAATTCGTTCCATTCTCTTGGTCTAATTGTTGTAATATACTTATTAAATATTCTTCTGCTTCACCAAGTTCTTGGTCACCACCTGAAGAATAGTAGTTTTTAATAGTTGGTGCAATACCTGCAATACCAACATCAAATTCTGCTGTTGGTGCAGCACTTACATCTTGTGAAATTCCTAACGATACCAAAACTGCTGATACACATAAGGATGTCCTGAAAACCTTTCTAAATGACATAATACCCGTGACCTCCACTTTTATATTCCTACAATGTTAATTTATGTACTCCAATCAGGCTTTTTAATAATATAAGCTTCCAGATGTCTAACAATACTTATGACCCTTATATTATAATCTATTACCTTTTAAATTGTTACGAAAATATTAACTTTTCTTAATAAATTATAACAAACTCTCTCAGGCCTGTCAACATTAAAACACAGATATTTTATATTTTAAATAATTTAGAAATAATATTAACATATTATTAACTCCATTACTTTTATGAGGAGGTTTAAACAAATATAAACTTACTTTATTTATTATAAACTAAAAAATTATTAGTTTTAACCTACCAACTTACTCCATTTAAATACTTCTCTACCGAATGAATTACATTAGCTCCATCAGAGGCCGCTGTTATTACTTGCCTAAGTGACTTTGTCCTAATATCCCCCGCTGCATAAACCCCTGGGATATTTGTTTTGCCATCCTCTTCTGCAATTATATAACCCGATTCATCCATGTCCACTATGCCTTTAAAGGCATCAGCATTAGGCAAATTCCCTACTGCAATAAATATAGCATCAACTTCTAACTCTTTTGTTTCATTTGTTTTGTTATTAAAAACTCTAATTTTCTCTACAAATTCTGATCCATTAATTTCTTTCACTTCACTATTTGTTAAAATCTCAATATTATCAGAGTTGTTTGCCTTTTCAAGATAAACTTTTGTTGCCCTAAATTCATCTCTTCTGTGTATTAGATATACCTTTTCACATAATCTTGCTAAAAATAGAGCATCCTCAACTGCAGTATCTCCTCCACCTACAATTGCTGTTGCTTTATTCCTAAAAAATGCACCATCACAGGTAGCACAATAAGACACTCCCATACCTTGCAGCTTGTCTTCCCCTGGGATGTTCAGTTTCCTTGGATCTGAACCTGTTGATATGATGACAGTTTTACCTTTATATACTTTCCCATTATCAAGTCTTATTTCTTTTATTCCGTCATTTACTTCGAATTTTTCGACTTCACCATTAACATGATCTAATTCATATTGATTAACATGTTTTGATAGTTTCTGTCCCAACTCAAATCCTGAAACATTGGGTAAACCAGGATAATTATCAATTTCATGAGTTTTTACTATTTGTCCACCACTAACTGGTAACCTTTCAATAATTAGGGTATCTATCAATGCTCTTCCTGCATATATCCCCGCTGTTATTCCCGCTACACCTGATCCTACAATAATTAATTCATAGATTTTATCTTCCATTGTATCCTCCATTTTGGGACTTCATGTCTCTTCTAGATCATAAGTCTTTGCTTATATTCTATATTATCACCTATATAGCAAATTCCTGGGTAATCATTAATATTATACATATAAGAATTCCTATAATAAGGCTTAAGCTCATTAAATTTTCTTTGTTTTTATTGCCAGTAAAAATACTTTTTACATATTCCCACCTTCCAGCATTCTTGGCTATTGTTCTATAAACAATGATAGCCAAGGCAGTAAAGACAATCATTGGCAAAAATAACGTCTCCATTATATAGGGAAATGTTAAAATTTGATCTGTGTTTTCTACAATACTATCAAAGTATTGCTCAAAATTAAAATCCTCTGTTCCTGTTATCGAATTTGTGACCAGTCCAAGTGCTTTTAATATTTTAGGATAAATATAAAGTGTAAATATTGATGTTCCATTAATAAAGAAATGAATAATCATTGTTGATATAATCGAGTCTGTTGCTTCAATAGCCAAAGAAAACACAATTCCCATTGCAAAAGCATATGCAAATTGATTAAGGTTTAAATGTATAATACCAAAAAGAAATGCACTAAGAAAGATTGCATGTAAAGGATTAACCTTTCTATACTCGTTATAAAAAATCCCCCTATAAACAGATTCTTCAAATATTGCAGGTATTAAGGCCACCATAAATAGACTAAGAGGCAATCCATTTTCTACAACAAGGTTTACCATAACTGCTGAGGTTGTGTTCTCAACAAATAGCATTGATAATGCATTAATAAAAGTCATAAGAGGTGTAATTAAATATGAAAACAGAATTATTAATATAATGTTACCTGGTCTGATTCTATTTAGCCTAAAAACCTTTCTTAAATTCAACTTACCTTTTCCTATATATATAAGAGATGGCAAAATTAAGATAAGTTGTGAGGAAAGCATTATTAGCATATAGCTGTCTGTATTCATATATAAATAAGCATTCCAATATGATCCTATAATTGAGAAAATCACTGTTATAAGAAACACACGATTTACTGAAAGGACTCTACTTCTATCCATTATTTTGCTCCTATTCTAATTCTTTTATTCATTACATAAATTAATGCCTTTAATCCCTAATATAAAGATTATAGGCGATTATTTACACATCATAAATAATTGTATCATATTAAATAAGTTAATGATATAATGTAATTTAAGATATTTTTCTTTTTAAATTATTTAAGAACTTTTTAATACTTTTCTAAAAGGGGTAAACAATGTATAGCTTTAACAGCCGCGTTAGATACAGTGAAGTAGGTTATGATAACAAGCTGACTCTATCCGCAATAATTGATTATTTTCAAGATTGTAGTACATTTCAATCAGAGGATTTGGGAATTGGGATGGAATATTTTAAAAAAAAGAATCTAGCTTGGGTATTAAGTTCTTGGCAGATCATTGTCAATGAATATCCAACTTTAAACGATGACATTACAACATATACTTGGGCCTATGATTTTAAAGGAATATACGGATACCGTAATTTTATGATGAAGAAGAAGGATCAAGTAGTAGCCTATGCCAATTCTATTTGGGTTTATATTGATACCCAGACAGGATTGCCAACTAGAATTACTGATGATACCCTTCAAAAATATAAGATCGAAGAAAAGCTCGACATGGATTATGCTCCTAGAAAAATTGCTGTTCCTAGTAATCTGGAACCACTTTCACCCTTTCCTGTTGTGCGTGCCAACATTGACACCAATAAACACGTTAATAATGGACAATACATTTTAATGGCTGAAGAATTTTTACCCAAAAACTATAAAATCAAACAAATGAGAGCAGACTATAGACAAGCTGCCAAGCTTGGAGATACTATAGTCCCTAAGGTTGCAAGTAAGGATGATAGCTACATTGTTGTATTATCAGATATCAAGGATAAACCTTATACTACTCTTGAATTCAAATAATAGAAGGGACACTCACATGAAACTTGGAGAAATTCAAAAATTAACAATTGCAAGAACCACAGACCACGGATTATATTTAAGCGATGGAGCTGAAGAAGTCTTGCTTCCTAGAAACGAAGTAACCGCTGATATGAATATTGATGATGAGATCGAAGTATTCATTTATAAAGATTCAGAAGATAGAATAATTGCTACAACTACAAGCCCACCAATTACTTTAGGGAGAATTTCATCTCTAAAAGTAAAAGATCTAACACCTATTGGTGCTTTTCTAGACTGGGGCCTGGCCAAAGATTTACTCTTACCTTTCAAAGAGCAAACCTTTGAAGTTCAAGTTGGGGACGAGGTATTAGTAGCTCTTTATATTGATAAAAGCTCTAGATTATGTGCAACAATGAGGATTTATGATTACCTAGACTCTGGTTCTCCATATGAAAAAGATAATATTATAATCGGAACCGTCTATGAAACAATAGAAAATTTTGGAGCTTTTGTGGCTGTAGACAATAAATATAGCGGAATGATCCCTAATAAGGAGCTACACAAACCCTTAAAAGTAGGCGAAACCCTAAAGGCAAGAGTAACAAGAGTACAACAAGATGGTAAGTTAGACTTAAGCCTTGGTCAAAAAACCCATATTCAAATTAATATTGATGGAGATCTTATATATGAAAGATTGCAAGAATCTTCAAAAGGATTCCTACCCTTTCACGACAAGTCTAGTGCTGATGAAATTAAACAAGAGTTTAAGATCAGCAAGAATGCTTTCAAACGTGCAATTGGACGATTACAAAAAGAAGGCAAAATTATAATACTCAGGAACGGTATAGAACTTGCCAAAGATGACAAGTAACAATTTCCTCTTATAATTAATTCTTTGTAATATTGATGATAAAGGCTATGACTCTTGATGTTACCCGATAAAAATCTAACTTATTGGGTCACACATCAAGGGCCATAGCCTTTATACATATTTATAAAAACCTAAAATCCTTTTCCTATACAAAGAGTGGCAAAATAAACTTGCTTCACCCCATTGTCTAATAGAATTCTTGTGCAAGCTTCAATAGTACTGCCAGTAGTATAAATATCATCTACAAGTAATACTTTATTTATTTGCTTGCCTAACTTATCCTTTTCTTTTTGGGAGAAGGAGAATGCTTTTTGCAAATTCTTAAAACGCTCTTTATCATTTAGCTGTTTCTGTGGCAATGTCTTTTTATCTCGCAATAATAAATTAGGCAGGGTTGCTATACCTAATTTATTTCCAATTCCACTACATAATATCTCTGCTTGATTATAACCTCTTTCGTTTAACTTTGATTTATGTATTGGAATGGCTACTAAAACATCTGGATTAATTCTCAATATCTCTTCTGAATAATATTTAATAAATTCTTCTATATAAAAATCTGCATATTCCTTTCTTCCATTATACTTATAATCTGAGATAGATTTTTGCATAATCTTGTTATATTCCCACAGCGACATACCATAAGAATATTGGTGATGCTTCTTGCTACAATCAAAGCAAAACTCCTCTTCCTCAAATTCTACTTGCTTGCCGCATTTCTTACACTTTGGCTCTACAATCAATTTGAGTTTGTCTTTACAAGAAGGACATGCTAAGTTCCCCTTTGGGCTGGCAATATCTCCACATATTGGACATCTTCTAGGATACACAAAATCTATTAAATAATTAATCAATCAGAATCTCCTTGGATATTTTAAAATAATCTCTTAGGGTATACACCTTTTTCAATTAGCTCTTCAAAAGATTTAACTACCTTTTCTTTGTCTTCTTTATAGGTAACTCCAAACCACTTATCGTTTGTAGGCAACACTTTAACATCCGCTTTACCTTCTTCAATTAAAGTTCCAATCACGTCTGGAAGCAAATATTCCGTCTTTAGCTCACTACCATATTCAGATAAGAATGCTGTGAATCCTGCATCTAGTTCTTCTAATAATTCAGGAGTGAATCCCCACATATTCATAGAAACTGTACTATTAATATCTAAATTTGATTCCTCACCAGTCATTAAGATAGTTCCCTCTACTCGGTCTCCTACTTGTTTTAGGTCTGCAGTTTCTTGAATATTAATTAGAATACCCTCTCCATCAACTTCACAGATGCCCCTTGTTACAGTACCGTTATCACTTAAGGTGTTGCCTAATACAAAACCTGCCATGCAAAATGGATATTTGTCTGATTTGTCAGTGGAAACAAGGTAGTCATGAATTTTAACAAAGGCTTCCTTACCATAATAATCATCTGCATTTATTACTGCAAAAGGCTCATTAACAATACCTCTAGCACTAAGTACTGCCTGGCCAGTTCCCCAAGGTTTTTCTCTTCCCCCTGGAACACTAAAGCCTTCTGGTAAATTAGCTAGCTCTTGAAAACAATATTCCACTTCAACCTTTTTTGAAATTTTGTTACCTATTACTTCTTTGAAATCTTCTTCTAGATCTTTGCGAATAATAAATATAACCTTATCAAATCCTGCTTCTATAGCGTCATAAACAGAATAGTCCATAATAATTTCACCACTTGGACCAACAGGATCTAGCTGTTTTATTCCACCATATCTGCTACCCATACCTGCTGCCATAATTATAAGTGTTGTTTTCTTCATACTCAATCCTTCCTTTGTTAGGTTAAAATGTAACATGCGAATTTTATTTGTTTATGTTAAATGGTTCAAAAACTTCCTTAATTCTATCAGATAATCCTGTGTATCTTTTTTGCTCAGAAACATTATCAATCATTGTTTGAACGGCTCCCTCTTTACCAATAATTATTACACATTCTTTGGCTCTTGTTACTGCAGTATATAAAAGGTTTCGGTTCATTAGCACCCTTGGTCCTGATAACAAGGGCATTATAACAGCAGGATATTCACTACCCTGTGATTTATGTATGGTTATTGCATAGGCTAAATCAAGTTCATCAAGTTGACTGTAAGGATATTCTACTGTCTTTTCATCATCAAACTCAACTGTTACAATTTGTGAAAAGAGATTTATCTCTTTAATTGTACCCATGTCACCATTAAATATTCCAGTTCCCTTATCTATCATTGTACCAAAGGAGCTTTGTATTTCCCATTCTGCCTGATAATTATTTCTGGTTTGCATAACTTTATCATCTTCACGAAAAAGCTGCTTGCGAAATTCTATTTCCTTCTTTTTATTATTTTTAGGATTAATATTGGATTGCAGCACCTCGTTAAGTCTGACTACTCCCAATTCACCTTTTCTCATTGGTGTTAAAACTTGAACATCAAAAGAACTCGCATTAATGTATTTGGGTATTTTGTCCTTAACCAAAGTTATCATAGTGTTTAATATTATATCCACATTATCCCTACGTAGCAAAAAAAAGTCTTTACTTTTATTGTCCAATTTAATTGGATCTCCTGCATTTATTTTATGAGCATTTTGAACAATATCACTTTCGTAAGACTGTCTATAAATCTTATTTAATTTTAAGACTGGGAAGCTGTGAGAATTAATAATGTCTTTAAGAATATTGCCAGGGCCAACAGAAGGAAGTTGATTTATATCACCAACTAGTACTAGTCTAGTACCAATTGATATTGCCCTTAAGAGTGAATGAAATATATTAATGTCTACCATAGACATTTCATCTATAATTAAAACATCACATTCTAATGGATTGTCTTCGTTTTTATCAAAGATTACTTTATTGCCTTCCATATCATCAGATATCCGGTTAACCTCTAACAAACGATGAATTGTTTTAGCTTCATGTCCTGTAGTTTCTTCCATACGCTTTGCCGCCCTTCCAGTCGGGGCTGCAAGCAAAACTTCCATATCCTCACCTTCAAAGAATCTAATAATTGCATTGATGGTAGTGGTTTTTCCTGTACCAGGCCCTCCTGTTAATATCAATAATCCGTTTTGGGATGCTTCTATTACAGCCTGTCTTTGCAAATCGTCATAATCTATATCTAAGTTCTCTTCTATAAGGGAAATTTTTTGCTTTACCAGATCATTTTTCAGAGAATATCTAACATTAAGACTTGCTAACATTTGTGAAATGCCTTTTTCAACATAATAATATAGAGCTATATAAATTTGCTCTTCATCATTAACTTTATTAACTATAATTTTTTTTAGTATGGCTAGACTATTTAAGTTGTGTTCTACATGTTTTATATCAACATTCAAAATAGTTGAAGCCTTAATTAATAGTACTTCAACTGGGAGATAAACATGACCTTCATTACTAGCACGCAACAAAACATATAAAATACCTGCTTGTATTCTGTAATCGGAGTTGGACAAAATTCCTACCCTTACTGCTATATCATCCGCTGTTTTAAATCCAACCCCTGGTATATCCTCTGCTATTTGATAAGGATTATTCTTAACAATTTCTTTGTATTTAATGGGTCCGTAAGTATTATATATCTTCACTGCATATGTATTGGAAATCCCATATTGGGAAAGGAAAATAATGGCTTCTCTCAACTCTTTTTTATCATAAAATTGCTCTCCAATATCTCTAGCCATTCTTTTACTAATTCCCTTTATTTCAGACAATCTTTCTGGCTGAGTTTCCATTATGGAGAGGGTATTATCTTTAAACTTGTTGAGTATCCTTCTCGCTAACACCTCTCCTATTCCCTTAATGGCTCCTGAGCTCAAATACTTTTCTATTGCAATAATGTCTTCTGGTTCCTTAACATCATAGGCCTCTATCTGAAATTGTTCCCCGTAGGTTTGGTGGTTAATATAACTTCCACTTGCAGTTAAGTATTCCCCTTCATTAATAAGGGGAAAGGTACCTACGCAAGTCATTTCAAAATCTTTACTTGCTAAGTTTAAAACCGTATATCCATTCTCACTATTATGAAATATAATTTTTTCAACATATCCTTCTAAAACTTCAGACAACTTTCATACCTACCTTCAAGCATTACCTTGTAACTAACAATAATATTGATTATATATAAATTTAAAATTCTTAACTACTATCTTTTACTACTTAAAAACTCAACAAACTTACCTGTGCCAACTGCAACACAAGTCGTTGGGTCTTCAGCAGTCATTGTATCAATACCAGTGTTCTCTTCGATTAATTGCTCAAGCCCATATAGCAGGCATCCTCCACCAGTTAATACAATTCCTCTGTCTGCGATATCTGCCGCTAATTCTGGTGGTGTTTTTTCTAAGACTCCATGGATTGCTTCAACAATTTGAGAAGTGGTTTCTTTTATTGCTTCCTCTGTCTCTTCTGATGACACCGTAATTGTTTTTGGTAGACCAGTCACTAAATTTCTACCTCTAACATCTAAGGTAACAATTTCTGGACGTGGGTAAGCAGAGCCAATCTTAATTTTAATTTCTTCAGCTGTTCTTTCACCTATTAATAAGTTATGTTTCTTGCGCATATATCTTATAATAGATTCATCAAAATCATCACCAGCGATTTTAATTGATGTACTTACTACTGTTCCTCCAAGGGAAATAACAGCAACATCAGTAGTTCCTCCACCAACGTCAACAATCATATTTCCACAAGGTCTTGATATATCAATTCCCGCACCTATTGCTGCTGCAATCGGCTCTTCAATTATAGCCACTTCCCTTGCACCAGCTTGATATGTTGCATCTTCAACTGCCTTCTTCTCAACTTCAGTAACACCACTTGGTACACATACACTAATTCTTGGTTTTCTAAAACGTTGTTTACCGGCAGCTTTTTGAATGAAATATTTTAACATCTTCTCTGTAACGGTATAGTCTGATATTACACCTTGTTTAAGTGGTCTAACCGCTATTATATTACCTGGAGTTCTACCAAGCATTAATCTTGCCTCTTCTCCAATTGCCATGATCTTATTAGTATCTCTATCAAAGGCCACTACAGATGGTTCTCTTAAAACAACTCCTTTGCCTTTTATATAAACTAGCACACTAGCTGTGCCTAAATCGATACCTATGTTTGTACCTATCATAACTTTCTCCTTCCGTAATTACACGCTTTAATGTATTATATTTACTTTTATCAAAACTTATATAGCAACCTATAGCAGTTTTGCTTACAATCCAAAGTTTTGATTATATTCTAATTTTTACCACATTATAATTAATTAAACATACACTAGTTTATTATATACTTATTCTATAATTATTTAAAGACATAAATGAAAAATTTTATTTTTATATATAAAAACTGCCCTACTGTATCATTACAATAGGGCAGTTTAAACTCAATTGGCAATATAGTTAATATTCAAAAGCTGATTATTCAACTATTGCTGTAACTCTTCCTGAACCAACTGTTTTTCCACCTTCACGAATAGCAAAGCTTAAACCTTGTTCCATAGCAATTGGGTGGATTAGTTCAATTGACATTTCTACGTTATCACCAGGCATACACATTTCTGTGCCTTCTGGTAAAGAGATAACGCCAGTTACGTCAGTAGTTCTAAAATAGAACTGTGGTCTATAGTTATCGAAGAATGGAGTGTGACGTCCACCTTCATCTTTTGTTAATACGTATACTTGTGCTTTAAATTTAGTATGTGGTGTGATTGTACCTGGATGACAAAGCACTTGACCTCTTTCGATTTCTTCTCTTTGAACACCACGTAAAAGTGCACCAATGTTATCTCCAGCATAAGCCTCATCAAGTAGTTTTCTAAACATTTCAATTCCTGTAACAACTACCTTACGAGTTTCTTCTTTGATACCAACAATTTCAACTTCTTCTGTTACTTTAAGAGTACCACGTTCAACACGTCCTGTAGCAACAGTTCCACGACCAGTAATTGAGAAAACATCTTCTACTGGCATTAAGAATGGTTTGTCTGTTTCTCTTTCAGGATCTGGAATCCATGCATCAACTTCAGCCATTAATTCCATAATCTTATCTCCCCATTCACTATCTGGGTCTTCAAGTGCTTTAAGAGCTGATCCTTGAACTATTGGTGTATCATCACCTGGGAACTCATATTCATCTAATAATTCTCTGATTTCCATTTCTACTAGTTCTAGTAATTCCTCATCGTCAACCATATCACATTTGTTCATGAATACAACGATATAAGGAACACCAACCTGACGGGATAGTAAGATATGTTCTCTTGTTTGAGCCATAACACCATCAGTAGCAGCAACTACAAGGATTGCTCCGTCCATTTGTGCAGCACCAGTGATCATGTTCTTAACATAGTCAGCATGTCCTGGGCAGTCTACGTGAGCATAGTGTCTGTTTTCAGTTTCATACTCAACGTGAGAAGTAGAGATAGTTATACCTCTTTCTTTTTCTTCCGGAGCTTTATCGATCATGTCATATGACATAACATCCCCTAACCCTAATCTTTTAGCAAGAGTTATAGTTATAGCAGCTGTTAATGTAGTTTTACCATGGTCAACGTGACCTATAGTTCCGATATTAGCATGTGGTTTATTTCTGTCAAATTTAGCTTTTCCCATTTTAAGAATTCCTCCTTTAAATAAAAACTTACCAATAAGGTTATATTATTGTTTTTCCTTATGGAATATTCATATATGAGTAACTTATAATTTTTTGCCCATATAAATTGTTTGAATGTTTTTCTTCACTTACGCCTAATTATATTGCAATTGGCTAATATTTTCAAGCATAAATGCTATTTTCTTAGTTTTTTTCAATTCTTTGATAATTTATTTAGCTTCAACATTTGATAGGATTTTTTCTTGTACGCTCTTAGGTACCCCTTCGAAGGTATCAAAGAACATAGAATAAGCACCCCTACCTTGTGTTCTAGATCTTAATGATGTTGTATATCCAAACATCTCTGATAAAGGAACATGTCCTTTAATAACTTTAGAACCGCTTTGGTCCTCTGTTGCCTCAATTCGTCCTCTACGAGAACTAATATCACCAATTACGTCTCCCATATATTCCTCAGGAACTGTTACTTCTACTCTCATAATTGGTTCAAGTAAAATTGCGTCACCTTTACGCATTGCATCTTTAAATGCCATAGAGCCTGCAATCTTAAATGCCATTTCACTAGAGTCAACATCATGGTATGAACCATCGTATACATTAGCTTTAAATCCAATTACTGGATATCCACCGATAATACCTGCATGGGAAGCTTCTTCAATACCGTTACCAACTGCTGGTATATATTCTTTAGGAATAGAACCACCAACGATACTAGATTCAAATAGGTAGAGTTCTTCACCATTCGGATCCATAGGTTCAAATTTAACTTTACAGTGACCATATTGTCCACGACCACCAGATTGTCTTGCATACTTACTATCAATGTCAGTCGCTTTAGTGATTGTTTCTTTATATGCAACTTGCGGAGCTCCTACATTCGCTTCAACTTTAAATTCACGAAGTAGTCTATCTACAATAACTTCAAGATGTAACTCTCCCATACCAGCAATAATTGTTTGCCCAGTATCTTCATTAGTCCAAGCTTTAAAAGTTGGATCTTCTTCAGCAAGTTTTGATAATGCAACTCCCATTTTATCTTGACCAGCTTTTGTCTTAGGTTCTATAGCAACCTCAATAACTGGCTCTGGGAAGTCCATAGATTCTAATATAACTGGTTCTTGTTCATCACAAAGAGTATCACCAGTTGTAGTAAATTTCAGACCTACACAAGCTATTATGTCTCCAGAATAAGCTTTATCTAACTCAGATCTGTGGTTAGCATGCATTTGTAGAATACGACCTACACGTTCTTTCTTTTCTTTTACAGAGTTATAAACATATGACCCTGAATTTATTGTTCCAGAATAAATACGAACGAAGGCAAGCTTTCCTACGAAAGGATCTGTCATAATCTTAAATGCTAATGCTGATAAAGGCTCATCATCTGATGATCTTCTATGAATTTCGTTACCTTTAGCATCAACACCTTTTATATCCTCTACATCAGTAGGTGCAGGCATAAATTCAACAACAGCATCTAATAGCTTTTGTACACCTTTGTTTTTATACGCTGATCCACAAAGAACAGGTATAATTTTAACAGTAAGTGTTGCATCTCTAAGTGCAACTTTTAATTCTTCGTTAGTGATTTCTTCACCTTCTAAGAATTTCAGAATTAATTCGTCATCTGTTTCACAAATTGATTCAATCATTGCTTCACGGTATTCTTCTGCCTTTTCTTGCATATCAGCAGGTATATCAGTTACCGTAACATCAAGACCCATTTCGTCATTATAGATATAAGCCTTCATGTCAAAAAGGTCTATAACTCCTACAAATTCATCCTCACTACCTATTGGTAGCTCAATTGGAACTGGGTTCTTCTGTAATCTATTTTTTATTTCATCTACAACATTATAAAAGTTAGCACCTGTAACATCCATTTTGTTAATAAATGCCATTCTAGGTACATTATATTTATCAGCTTGACGCCATACTGTCTCAGACTGAGGTTCAACCCCACCTTTTGCACAAAAAACACCAACTGCACTGTCAAGCACACGTAATGAACGCTCAACTTCAACAGTAAAGTCAACATGCCCTGGTGTATCAATAATATTAATACGATATTCTGGGGCGCCTTCTATCTTTTTAGCTTCATACTCTTGAGTCCAGTGACAAGTAGTTGCGGCTGAAGTAATTGTAATACCTCTTTCTTGTTCTTGCTCCATCCAGTCCATTGTAGCATTACCTTCATGAGTATTACCAACTTTATAATTTACACCAGTATAATATAAAACACGCTCAGTTAATGTTGTCTTACCAGCATCAATATGCGCCATTATACCAATGTTTCTTGTTCTTTCTAATGGATATTCTCTTCCAGCCAAGGAAAATTCCTCCTTATATCTAGTCTCGTCTATTTATAAATAATTTTAGACATAGTTTACATAATATCATAATACTTCAAAATAAGAAATATTATTTAAATTTACCAACGATAATGCGCAAAAGCTTTGTTAGACTCAGCCATTCTGTGCATTTCTTCTTTACGTTTAACAGCTCCGCCTGTATTATTAGCAGCATCCATTATTTCACCAGCTAAACGGTCTATCATAGTTTTTTCTCCTCTTTTACGAGAAAACTCTGTTAACCAACGAAGTGATAATGTTTGTCTTCTTTCAGGTCTTACCTCAATTGGCACCTGATATGTTGCACCACCCACACGTCTACCTTTTACTTCTAACTGTGGTGTAATATTGTTCATTGCTTCTTCAAATACTTCAACAGCATCTTTTTCAGTCTTTGCTGCTATTTTTTCAAAAGCTCCGTATACAATATTTTGTGCAATACCTCTCTTACCATCCAACATAATGTTGTTGATAAGTTTAGTAACGACTTTGCTGTTATAAACAGGATCAGCCAATACATCTCTTTTTTGTATATGTCCTTTACGTGGCACGTTACTTCCCTCCTTAATCATGCTTATTGTTGTACAATAAGGTTCACTTTATATCATCGGTACTCACATTGCCCATTACATGGAATCATTGTGTTCATGCCCAATTTAACTCTTAGTTCAAATTCCGTCTATATAAATCTTTATCATTTATTCTATTCGGTGACAAAACGCAACCCTATTTATTTTATCGACAATCTGAATATAAAAATTAATCCGGCATTTAATGAATAGTGAAGAATATTAAATTACTATTATTTTTTTGGTCTCTTTGCTCCATATTTGGAACGACTTTGCTTTCTGTCAGCAACACCTGCGGTATCTAACGTTCCTCTAATTACGTGATAACGTGTACCAGGTAAGTCTTTTACCCTTCCACCTCTAATTAAAACAACACTATGCTCTTGAAGGTTGTGTCCTTCACCAGGGATATAGCTAGTTACTTCAATTCCATTAGAAAGACGAACTCTAGCAATTTTTCTAAGTGCTGAGTTAGGCTTCTTTGGAGTTGCTGTTCTTACCGCTGTACAAACCCCTCTTTTTTGTGGAGAATGATTCTTAGTATATCTCTTATTAAGTGAGTTGTACCCTCTGTGTAATGCTGGAGATTGAGATTTCTTTTGTGCACTCTTTCTTCCTTTTCTTACTAATTGATTAAATGTAGGCATTAATTTTCACCTCCTGATTTTTTTAATTGATTTGGGTTGCTACATTACATAATAACATAAAATATAACGCAATAAAAAATCGCGCTATTAGATTATACTTGCTATGCAAATAATTGTCAAGATGTTTTTCCTAGACAAATATCAATCGCTAATTGCAAGCTAAAACGAAATACTTCTATCTCTGTTATTAATACTGATGAAAAAATATCATAATACTATATTATCAATAATGGAGTAGGATTTATCCCACTCCACTATTATTAAAACATTATCTAGCCTTAAATTTACATTATTATTAAATTGGTTTATACCCTTTACTATATTATACATTGTCTTCTATTAAGTCAAAAGCAAAATCTTCTTCTACCACTTCATCTTCTAATATAGTTATTTCTTCATCTTGGTCTGTATCAAGTTGAACGTTTTGATATCTTTTCATTCCAGTTCCTGCAGGAATAAGCTTACCAAGAATAACATTTTCTTTAAGCCCAATTAATGGATCTTCCTTACCACGTATAGCTGCTTCAGTTAATACCTTTGTTGTCTCTTGGAATGAAGCCGCTGATAAGAATGAATTAGTTGCAAGGGAAGCTTTTGTTATTCCAAGCATTACTTGAGTTGCTTCTGCTTCTTCTAATTCTTGCTCTCTAGCAAAACCATTAGACCCTTCAAATTCATGTTTCTCAACTAATCTTCCTGGTAATAAAGAAGTATCTCCACCATCTTCTATACGAACTCTCTTAAGCATTTGACGAACAATAACTTCAATATGTTTATCATTAATCTCAACACCTTGCAGTCGATATACTCTTTGAACTTCTTTTAGCATATAATCTTGAACTGCTTGAATACCTTTAATAGCTAAAATGTCGTGAGGATTAACGCTACCCTCTGTTAAAGGATCTCCTGCCTCTACCACATCCCCGTCTGATACGCTTAGTCTAGAACCATAAGGTATTAAGTAATTCTTAGTATCTCCAGTTTCGCTATTAGTTAAAATTACTTCTTTTTTCTTCTTTGTATCATTAATTATTACACTACCTTCAAAGTCAGCAACAATTGCTAATCCTTTAGGCTTTCTTGCTTCAAAAAGCTCCTCTATACGAGGTAAACCTTGAGTTATATCTGAACCAGCAACACCACCCGTATGGAATGTACGCATTGTAAGCTGAGTTCCTGGTTCACCAATTGATTGAGCAG
>CAZUDG010000008.1:0-7066 GCA_964618775.1 uncultured Lachnospiraceae bacterium
GTTAGTGCTTGACAAGAATCTTTATTATGCTAAAATAAAGTCTAAGTAAAAAACTATAAAAAGCTATGAAGGTGCTTGCAGTTTAAGTCTTATACACAAGATAGGATATTATTGCAAGAGAGATAATTATTTTCTTTAAGAGAGAGGAAGTCATAGGCTGTAAACTTCCTTAAGTTCAGATAATTATTAACATTCACACTGGAGCTGCATCTTTGAATTTGATTATTCATTTGTAGGAGATGCCGTAAGCTGTGCGTTATACAGACCTAAATTAAGAGGGATAAAAACATTCTACAATGTTTTAAACATAAGAATATTCAATGATATCTTATGTTATCCAATTAGGGTGGTACCGCGGAATATAAGACTAATCCGTCCCTTAAGCTATTAAGGGGCTTTTTTTGTGCCTAAAATTGCAAAAACGTTCAAATCGAAAGGAGAAACTCTATGAAAGACAAATTAAATGCCATTGTAGATGATGCATTGGCACAAGTTCAAGATTCTGATAAGCTAGAGGAATTAAACAATATTAGGGTTAAGTTTCTTGGAAAAAAGGGTCAACTGACTAGTATTTTAAAGTCTATGAAAGATATTTCAAAGGAAGACCGTCCAGTAGTTGGGCAAATGGTTAATGAGGCAAGAACTTCAATAGAAGGTAAAATAGAAGAAAAAAGTGCTGAATTAGAAAGACAAAAACGCAGTGACCAAATGGCAAAAGAAACTATTGATGTAACCCTTCCTGGAAAAAAACCTAAGATAGGACATAGACATCCCAATACTATAGCCTTAGAAGAGGTAGAAGAAATATTTATAGGTATGGGCTATGAAGTTGTAGAAGGTCCAGAAATCGAATATGATTATTACAACTTTGAGGCACTTAACATCCCAGCACACCATCCGGCAAAGGATGAACAAGATACATTTTATATAAATAGTGATATCTTACTTAGAACTCAAACTTCTCCAGTTCAAGTTCGTGTTATGGAACAAGGAGAGCTTCCTATTCGTATGATTGCTCCTGGTAGGGTATTTAGGTCTGACCAGGTTGATGCGACTCATTCACCAGTATTTAATCAAATCGAAGGAATGATTGTTGATAAAAACATTACATTTGCAGACTTAAAGGGTACCCTTGAAGAATTTGCAAAGAGATTATTTGGTGAAGATACTAAAACTAAATTTAGACCACATCATTTCCCATTTACAGAACCAAGTGCAGAAGTAGATGTTACTTGCTTTAAATGTGGAGGAGATGGTTGCCGCTTCTGCCAAAACACTGGTTGGATAGAAATTCTTGGTTGTGGTACAATCCATCCAAAAGTTCTTAGAATGAGTGGAATAGATCCAGATGTTTACTCAGGCTTTGCCTTTGGTGTTGGATTAGAGCGTATAGCATTACTAAAATATGAAATTGACGATATGAGACTTTTATATGAAAACGACATACGTTTCTTAGAACAGTTTAAATAGTTAGCCAAGAAAATAATGAGAGAGATTTGTTAAACATATAAGGAAATTCAATTAGCAAAATAGGAGGTTTAATTAATGAATACACCCTTATCGTGGATAAAAGCTTATGTTCCAGATTTAGATGTATCTATACAAGAATATGTGGATGCAATGACTTTAAGCGGAACAAAAGTAGAAAGTTATAAAAAACTAGATGAAGATTTAGATAAAATTGTAGTAGGTAAAATACTATCAATAGATAAACACCCAAATGCAGACAAACTAGTAATATGTCAGGTTCAGGTAAGTAAAGATGGTGAAACTGTACAGATAGTAACAGGGGCAGACAATATTAATGAAGGTGATGTTGTTCCAGTGGTATTAGTTGGAGGACGAGTAGCTGGGGGACATGATGGGACCCTAACTCCAGGGGGTATGAAAATCAAAAAAGGAAAACTTCGTGGAGAAGAATCCTTTGGAATGCTCTGCTCAATTGAAGAGTTAGGCTCTGATAATAATATGTACCCAGATGCACCTGAGGATGGAATTTATATTTTTAGTGATAACCCAGCTTATGATGACCTTGAAATTGGATCAAGTGCAATAGAAGCACTAGGTTTAGATGATATTGTATTTGAATATGAAGTAACATCTAATCGAGTTGATTGTTTTAGTATCCTTGGTATAGCTAGAGAAGTTGCAGCTACATTTAAGGAAGAATTTCAACCACCTGTAGTTGAAGATACTAAGAATGATGAAAAGAGTGAAATTGAAGGTGAAAAGGTATCAGACTATATTGGAGTAGAAATCAAAGATCCTGATCTTTGTAGCCGATTCATTGCCAAGGTTGTAAAAAATATTAAGATTGAACCTTCTCCACTTTGGATGCAACAAAGACTTGCAGCATGTGGGATTAGGCCAATTAACAATATTGTTGATATTACCAATTATGTAATGGAAGAGTATGGCCAACCAATGCATGCTTATGATTTATCCACCATTAAAGGTAATAAAATCGTAGTGCGTAGAGCAGAGGATGGAGATGTATTCCAAACACTAGATGGTCAAGATAGAAGTGTTGACTCTAATGTACTTATGATCTGTGATAACGAAGAAGCTATAGGTATAGCAGGTATAATGGGTGGAGAAGATACTAAGATTACAGATGATATGGATACCCTTTTACTTGAAGCAGCTTGTTTTAATGGTACTAATATCCGTTTGTCAGGTAAGAAATTAGGACTTAGAACTGAAGCAGCAGCTAAGTTTGAAAAAGGTCTTGATCCAAACACTGCCATGCAAGCAATTAACCGTGCTTGTCAGCTAATCGAAGAATTGGGAGCAGGTGATGTGGTTAGTGGTGTTGTAGATGCCTATCCTAATGTAAGGAATGAAACTAGAGTTGCCTTTGATCCTGATAAAACAAACAAAATATTAGGAACAGATATTCCAAAAGAAACTATGATAGAATTCCTAGATAAAATAGAAATAGAATACGATGAAGCTAGCGGTGAAGTAGTAGTTCCATCTTGGAGACAAGATGTCCAGTCCCAAGCAGATCTTGACGAAGAAGTGGCTAGGTTCTATGGATATGACATTATTCCATCTACTCTACCTCAAGGAGCAGCAACAAAAGGTCACTTGCCTTTTAATATACAAATTGAAAATATCGGAAGAACTATAGCAGAACAGGCTGGATTTAGCGAGTCTATGAACTACTCTTTTGAAAGCCCAAAAGTATTTGACAAGCTATTAATACCTGAAAACAGTGTATATAGAAAAGTCCTTGCTATATCAAATCCTTTAGGAGAAGATTATAGTATAATGAAAACTACTCCTATAAATGGTATGCTTACTTCTTTATCTAGAAATTATAATAGAAGAAATAAAGATGTTCGTTTATATGAATTAGCTAACATTTATATTCCAAAAGAATTGCCATTAAAGGAATTGCCAGATGAAAGAAAACAATTTACCCTTGGCATGTATGGTGAGGGGGATTTCTTTGATTTAAAAGGTATAATAGAGGTTTTTCTTGGGAAAATAGGATTAGATATGCGTATTGAATTTAATCCTAATACAGATAAGCCTTTCCTTCATCCAGGTAGAAAAGCTGAAATCATCTATGACGGCAAAGTTATCGGTTATCTAGGACAAGTACATCCTGATGTAGCTGATAATTATGAAATTGAAACAGAGGCTTATATTGCAGTATTAGACATGCCAGAAATCATGCCTTATGCTACCTTTGATATAAAATATGAAGGAATTGCTAAATACCCCTCAATGACCAGGGATATAAGTATGGTCATGAAAAAGGATATATTAGCAGGAGATGTTGAGGAAGTAATAAGAAAAGAAGGTAGTTCGTTATTAGAAAGTTATCATTTGTTTGACGTTTATGAAGGTGAGCAAATTGAGGAAGGTAGTAAATCAATGGCTTATTCTATAGTATTCCGTGATAAGATGAGAACTCTTAAAGATGAAGATGTTAATGCAGTTATGGACAAAATATTAGAAGGCCTTAGCAAGTTAGGAATTGAACTAAGACATTAAAATATAATCAGAGAGGAGCCTTTAGACAGGCTCTTTTTCTGCTTATACCTTTGAAGATACATGAAAGTGAATAAAGGAGAATAATGATGGCAAATGAAAAAGTGGCAACAAGTGAGAAAATGTTTGAAAATGATCAAAGGACTAAAGAAATTAATACAGATTTACTTATAATAGGTGCCGGTCCCGGTGGATATGTAGCAGCTATATATGCTGCAAAGAATGGCTTAGATGTAACCTTGGTAGAAAAGTCTGAGCTAGGTGGTACTTGTCTGAATGTAGGTTGCATCCCTACTAAAACTCTAGTAAAATCATCAGAGATAAGTCAAAATGTACTTAAAGCAGAAGAATTTGGAATTGAAATAGATGGCGATATCAAAGTAAATATGGAGTCAGTAATTGAAAGAAAAGACAATGTAGTAAATAGATTGGTTTCAGGCATTGAATTTTTAATGAAGAAAAACAAAATAAATGTAATTTCTGGACAGGCTTCATTTGTTAATGAGAATATTGTGAAAGTTACAGGCTCTACCGATTACCGAGTACAAGCTAAAGATATTATAATAGCAACAGGTTCAAAAATATCTAAAGTTAATATTCCTGGTATAGACTTACCATTTGTATTAGATAGTACAAGAGCACTATCATCTACAGATTTGCCTAAATCTATTACCATAATAGGTGGCGGTGTAATTGGCATGGAATTTGCATTTATCTATAATAATTTTGGTGTCCAAGTAAATGTTGTAGAATTTTTAGACAGAACCCTTGCAATGGTAGACAAAGATGTTTCTAGAGAAATTCAAAAGATTTGTAGAAGAGAGAAAATCAAAGTTCATACCGGCTCAAAGGTTACAAAAATTCAAAGTTCAGAGGATGGCAAGGCAGTAATCACTTATGAGAATAAAAAGGGTGAGCAATTGCTGATGAGTGATAAAGTATTAGTAGCAATTGGTAGAGAGCCTAATATAGATGGACTTGAATTAGAAAATAGTGGAGTTAAGCTAGGTGAAAAAGCTAGAGGCATAAGCGTTAATAAGGCTATGAAAACAAATGTTGAACATATCTATGCAATTGGAGATGTAACTGATATTCTACAACTAGCTCATGTAGCTTCTCATCAAGGGCTTGTAGCAGTTGATAACATCTTAAACAAAGATGCAAAGATGGACTACAGTGCTGTTCCCAATGTTATATTTACCTCACCTGAAATCGCAACAGTAGGTATGGGTGAAGATCAAGCCAAAGAAGAAGATCTTGATATTACAGTTAGCAAAACACCATTCATAGGCAATGGTAAGGCAATATCCATGAACGAAACTAGAGGTTTTGTTAAACTAGTTAAAAACAATGAAACAGGAAAGATAATCGGAGGCTCAATTATAGGGCCAGATGCATCTAACCTAATAACAATATTAACAACAGCAATAGCCAATGGCTTAACCGAAACTGAAATCAACAAAACAATATTTCCCCACCCAACAACTGGAGAAGTAATCCAAGAGGCATCCCAAGATTTAGGCCTTGGCGCCATTCACGGATAAGAATGTATGAATTAAATCAATGGTCAATTAGTCCTTTACCTTAATGGTGAATTGATTTATAATTATTGGAGTAGAACATTAGCTAGGAGCAATATAATTGAATGAAAAATATAGAAAAACAATTATCAACATATTAAAAGTTTTATTCATTCTATATATAGTGGCATTAACTTATTTCCTTTTTTTTAGTGAGCGTTATGGAAGAGATGTAGGCTTAAGGGAATATAGATATAATCTAACATTATTTAAAGAATTGGGAAGGTTTGTAACTTACAGACAGCAACTGGGAATTGAAAGTTTTATTGTAAATATATTTGGCAACATACTGGCATTTGCCCCTTTTGGTTTTCTACTTCCTATAATCACTCCTGAGAATAGAAAGTGGATAAAGCTTGCTCTAATAACATTTTTATTTAGTTTAACAATAGAGTTATTACAACTTGTTTTCAAAGTTGGAATATTTGATGTAGACGATTTACTTATGAATACATTAGGTGGCTTGCTAGGATATTTTATATTTACAATAGTCAACGAGCTTTGGAAAAGAATAGATAGAGGTGCCTAGATGTCAAGGAAACTATGGAAAAAGAAGAGTGTTAGATTTTCTGATAAAAAACATTCCATAAAAGGAATCATATCTCTTATTATTGGGATTATATCTATATTTACACTTTTCTTGCTATTTTACGAATCTGCAAAAGAGGGTGGAAATGGAGATGTAACTTTAGGGTTTATAGGTGCAATAATATTTATACTCTCTATTGTTGGAACTGTATTGGGATATCAGGGATCCAAAGAAAAGGATATACATTATTATGTGCCAATAATTGGATTGATAATGAATGGCCTTATATTCTTATCGCTATTCTTATTATATATTGTCGGCATTTTAGCCTATTAAGTATTTTCAAAAGGGGAGAAGCATGAAAAGATTAGACCAACAAATAGATTTTATTTTGGAAATTGATAAACTTAAGGATATAATAAGACAAAACTATCTGGCGGATGGGTCAAGAAAAGAAAGTGATACGGATCACTCTTGGCATTTGGCAGTGATGTGTTTTTTACTTGCAGAATATTCTAATGAAAAGATAGATGTGTCAAAAACAATTAAGATGCTTTTAATTCATGATATTGTAGAAATTGATGCAGGTGATACCTATGCATATGATAAAGAGGGCAATAAAGATAAAACACATAGAGAACTTTTAGCAGCAGATAGAATCTTTAATATTTTACCAGAAGATCAAGCAAAGGCAATGAGAGATTTATGGGATGAATTTGAGGAAGGGCTTACTCCTGAGGCAAAATTCGCAAACACCATAGACAGAATTCAACCATTCCTTCTTAATGATAAATCAGGTGGAAAGTCTTGGGTGGAACATGGTGTGGAGTATTCTCAAATAATGAAAAGAATGGAAAAGACCTCAGAAGGCTCAGAAGTTCTGGGGTCTTATATTGAAGAATTACTAGATAAAAATGTAGCAAATGGAAAGATTAAATAGGCAATTGGGAAACAT
>CAZUDG010000008.1:7166-9204 GCA_964618775.1 uncultured Lachnospiraceae bacterium
TTCCCAATTATATAAAAGATTAAAAGTAAAAGGAGTCGTTATATATGAAATATCTCAATCTTTTTAAAGAAGAAAATGAAAGTGTTAGGGAGCGTTATGCTTTGGCAACAGATAGAATTAAGCTAATCTTAAAGGAAGAAAGTGTAGATGAAACTTACAGAGATTATTTTAGAAAAACAGCATCTTTTTTATTGTTGATTGATGAGGTTGCCCTATTAGTTAAAGAGAATAAATTAAAAGACTTATCATTAGAAGAATTACAGGAATTAAACAAAAAGCTATATGATGATATTTTAGGGGCAAATTATGATAACAGCTATGCTAATCCAACATATGCGGTTGATAGGTTTGGAAGTAAGTATGGCAAATTACTGACATTTTTATATGGAGAGCTAAGAGGACTTATTGTAAGTGTTTTTGAAGCTAGAGTATTTCATGTAACTATATATTTTGAGTTATTTATTGAAGTATATAATTATTTTGAACAAATGGATGGTTTTACTTATAAAGATGTAAGACGTTCAATCCGAGACTTTATTAGTGATAATTGCAGATACATGATGGAGTACAGGATTAGAGAAACTCTAGATCCTGAGCTTTCATTTGCAAGAGATATAATTATGGAGTGGGATTTAGAAGACCCAAGATATTTATATCAATTTGGAGAATATATTGGAGACAATGAGATTAAAATTGCCCAGTATTTAAATGGACTTGCCAAAGAAGACATTAAGGCAATGGCATATACCTATGTGGATGGCTATAAAAGGGGCTTTGAAGTTGCTAATATTGATCTAAGTAAGAAGGAAACAGTTAATATTCGCTATAATATTGGTTTTGAAAGAATGGTTAAGTATGCTATAGAGTATTTTCATGAACTTGGACTTAAGCCTGTTATATATAGGGCTGCAGTTCACAATATTAACAAAAGACAACATTTAAAAATCGGCTATCATTCTACAGGGGCCAATAAGCAGTATGATTATGATCATAGATTTGACAATGGGCTGTATTTAGATAATAAATTTAGAGCCAATAAACTTGAACAATTAGAGTATGCGTATGAGAAATACAAAGACCTAGCTTCTGTGTATGCAGGACCAGCCCTAGTTGAAGTGTTTGGAGAGGAAAACTTTCTTCCTAAGAATAAAAAAGAAGTGATTCATTTAAATGATAAACAACAAGAACTTACTGTAGAATACAACAGAGACGCTGGTTTAATAGCTAATAGATATATAAAGGGTGATGAAACTAGCTTTACTATAATTGCCTATCCAATTCCTGAAATCGGCGATGATTTTGAAGAGATATTTGATGAGACAGTTAAGGTTAATACTTTAGATAACAAAACCTATCAAGATATACAGCAAAAGATAATTGATATACTTGATAAGGGAGAGCATGTAAGAATTCTTGGCAAAGGTGATAATAAAACAGATATAAAAGTTATGCTAAGTGATCTTGCTAACCCAGAGACAGAAACTAGATTTGAAAACTGTACAGCTGACGTTAATATTCCTGTAGGTGAAGTCTTTACATCTCCAAAGCTAAAAGGCACTAGTGGAATACTAAATGTCTCCCAGGTATATTTAAATGAATTAGAATATAGGGACTTAATATTAGAGTTTGAAGATGGAAAGATCACAAAGTATAGTTGTACTAACTTTGAAGATGAAGAAGATAATAAGAAATATATCAAAGAAAATGTAATGTATAATCATGAAACCCTACCAATTGGTGAATTTGCAATAGGGACTAACACAACTGCTTATGTAATGGGCCAAAAGTTTAATATACAAGACAAGTTACCTATATTAATTGCTGAAAAGACAGGCCCTCACTTTGCAGTAGGTGACACATGCTACAAAATGAGTGAGGAACTGCAAACCTACAACCCAGATGGTAAGAAAATTGTTGCAAAAGATAATGAAATATCTGTTTTAAGAAAGACAGATATAAACAAGGCATATTTTAATTGCCATACTGATATTACAATTCCCTATAATGAAATTGATGAAATATCAGTTTATAATGAAGA
>CAZUDG010000008.1:9304-28833 GCA_964618775.1 uncultured Lachnospiraceae bacterium
ATATTACAATTCCCTATAATGAAATTGATGAAATATCAGTTTATAATGAAGATGGTAGTAAGGTTATGATTATTGCGGATGGAAGGTTTGTTTTAGAAGGAACCCTAGAGCTTAATGATGCATTTGATAGCTAAGTAATTGTTAAGTTATGTTAATAGCGAGTAATGTGATTATTAAATTTGCATTATAGAGAGTTATATTTACAGCCTAGAATAACAAGAGAGAAAGTATACTTTATAGGAGGATTATTATGGCAGGAAAGAACAGTGTTGGTAAAGTTGGTATTGTTATGGGAAGTGACTCAGACCTTCATATTATGAAAGAGGCAGCAGAAGTTTTAGAGGAACTTGAAATTGAATATGAAATAACAGTAATATCTGCTCACCGTATGCCAGATAAGTTTTTTGACTATGCAAGTAGTGCAGAGGAAAAAGGATTTAAAGTAATAATAGCAGGAGCAGGAGGAGCAGCACATTTACCAGGTATGACTGCAGCAATATTCTCAATGCCTGTAATAGGTGTGCCTATAATGACTAAATCACTAGGTGGTCTTGACTCACTATACTCCATAGTACAGATGCCATCAGGAGTTCCTGTAGCAACAGTATCAATTAATGGAGCAAAAAACGCAGGATTATTAGCAGCTAAGATTTTGGCAACATCTAATCCAGAATTACTAGAAAAAGTAAAAGAATTTGCTAAAAAGCAAAAAGACAATGTAGATAAAAAAGATAAAAGATTACAAGAGATAGGCTACCAACAATATTTGAAGGAAATGAATAAATAAACATCTTTATTTGGTGTTTATTAGGTACCAGGTACCAAGAAATGGTCTTGATTCCTGAAAATAGGCCAAAGTGTGTTGGTACCTGGTACCAAAAAAAGATGAAATTTTATTCATTAAAGAAAGGTATGGATAATTAATATGGATTATAAAAAGGCAGGCGTAGATATAGAGGCTGGATATAAATCAGTTGAATTAATGAGTAAGCATATTAAAGAAACTATGAGAAGTGAGGTTCTTACCAATATTGGTGGTTTTTCTGGTGCTTTTTCTTTGAAGAACTTTAAGAATATGGAAAGTCCTACTTTGATTTCTGGAACAGATGGGGTTGGAACGAAACTCAAACTAGCTTTTATACTTGATAAACATGATACTATTGGTATTGATGCCGTAGCCATGTGTGTTAATGATATTATTTGTGCAGGTGCAGAACCTCTATTTTTCTTAGATTACATTGCTTGTGGTAGAAACGTTCCAGAAAGAATTGCAACAATAGTAAGTGGTGTTGCAAATGGTTGTAAGCAGGCAGGAGCAGCATTAATTGGTGGAGAAACTGCAGAAATGCCAGGTTTCTATGAAATTGATGAATATGATATTGCAGGTTTCGCTGTTGGGATTGTAGATGAGAAGGATATTATTGATGGTAAACGTGTAAAAGAAGGGGATGTAATAATAGGTATTGCTTCTTCAGGAATACATAGTAATGGATATTCCCTTGTACGTAGTGTTTTCAATATGAGCAAAGAAGCTCTTAATGTACATTATGATTCACTGGGTGCAAGCTTGGGAGAAACATTACTAACCCCAACAAAAATCTATGTTAATGCACTAAAATCTGTTAAAGATGCTAATGTTGATATAAAAGCTACTAGCCATATTACTGGTGGCGGTTTTTATGAAAACATTCCTAGAATGTTAACAGAGGGCAAACACGCTAATGTTAAAATGGATTCTTATGAAATTCCTCCAATTTTTCAAATGCTATCTAAGGATGGACAAGTAGAAAATGAAGCCATGTATAATACATTTAATATGGGAATTGGAATGATGATTGTAGTTGATCAATCTGATGTTGATAAAGCTTTAGAAGCAATTAAGGCAGCAGGTGAAAATGCTTATGCAATAGGTGAAATTGTATCAGGAGAAAAGGGTGTAACTCTATGCTAAAGATAGCTGTATTTGTATCTGGTGGAGGTACAAATTTACAAGCAATTATTGATAATATTGAATCTAAGACTATTAGCAATGCTAAGATAGCACTTGTACTTAGCAATAAAAAAGATGTTTATGCTTTAGAAAGAGCAAGGAATCATAATATTCCAGCTAAGACCTTGTCAAATAATGAGTTTGATAGTGTAGATGATTACTGCAATGCCTTAATAAACATGCTAGAGTCCTCGGCCATTGATTTAATAGTGCTTGCAGGCTACTTGGCAATAGTTCCAGAAACTATCATTGATAAATACCGAAATCGTATAATAAATATTCATCCATCACTAATTCCTTCATTTTCTGGGAAAGGTTATTATGGCCTAAAAGTACATGAGGGAGTATTGGACCGAGGATGTAAAGTGACAGGAGCAACGGTTCACTTTGTTGACGAGGGCACAGACACAGGTCCAATAATTTTACAAAAAACAGTAAAGGTTAGGGAAAATGATTCTGCCCAGGCACTACAAAAACGTGTGATGGAAGAAGCAGAGTGGGTAATATTGCCTGAAGCAATTAACCTGATTGCCAACGATAAGATTAAAGTGAACAATAACAAAGTATATACAAAAGAATAAGGGAGAAGTAAATGAAGGTTTTGATTGTAGGTTCTGGCGGAAGAGAACATGTCATAGCATGGAAAGTTGCTAAGAATAAGCTAGTAGATAAAATATACTGTGCACCAGGAAATGCAGGAATAGCAGAGGTTGCAGAGTGTGTGCCAATAGGAACAGATGATTTTAGTGGGCTGGCTGACTTTGCCCAAGAACAAGGAATTGACCTAACAATTATTGGTATGGACGAGCCCCTTGTCAATGGCATAGTGGATGTATTTGAAGATAGAGGACTAGCGGTGTTTGGTCCAAGAAAGAATGCCGCTTTGTTAGAGGGATCCAAGGCTTTTTCTAAGAGATTAATGAAAAAATATAACATTCCAAGTGCAAAATATGAAGAATTTACGGACCCAGACAAGGCAATAGAATTCATAAAGCAGTGTGATTGCCCAATAGTATTAAAGGCAGATGGCTTGTGTTTTGGTAAAGGAGTCCTTATATGTGAAAGCAGGCAAGAGGCTTTAGATGGTATAAAATCAATTATGATAGATAAACAATTTGGTGCAGCAGGAGATACTATAGTTGTTGAAGAATTCTTAATTGGAAAAGAAGTATCTGTTCTGGCTTTTTGTGATGGCAAAACTGTAAAAACAATGACTAGTGCCCAAGATCATAAACGTATCTACGATGGTGATAAAGGGCTAAATACCGGAGGAATGGGTACCTTCTCCCCTAGTCCTTACTATACACAAGAAATAGATGAATATTGCCAAAAATACCTATATCAAGCAACAATTGATGCTATGTATGAGGAAGGAAGAGAGTTTAAAGGTATTCTTTTCTTTGGCCTTATGTTAACAAAAGAAGGCCCCAAATTACTAGAATATAATGTTAGATTTGGAGATCCAGAAGCCCAAGTTGTACTTCCAAGAATGAAAAATGATATAATAGAAGTGCTACAAGCATGTATCTCTGGAACCTTATCAGAGATTGAATTAGAATTTGAAGATAATGGGGCAGTATGTGTTGTATTGGCATCTAAAGGTTATCCCCTAGAATATGAAACAGGATATAAAATATCAGGCTTAGAGAATTTTAAAGACAAAGATAATTATTTTGTCTTTCACGCAGGAACTAAGATAAAAGATGGTGAAGTTGTTACTAATGGAGGACGTGTGCTTGGCGTTACTGCAATAGGAAAAGACTTAAAAGAAGCCCATGAAAATGCCTATAAAGCTACTGAGTTAATCGACTTTGAAGGTAAATATATGAGAACAGATATAGGTAAATTCATAGACTAAAGATTAAAATATAATAAAAATCAAGGCAAAGAAACTAAGTAAAAAAGCCAGCTATAAAGAATGTTGAAAAATTAATAAGCAATAAAACGAGGTATTGGAGGTTGATGAAAGAATTAACCACCAGTACCTTTTTTGATGAATAAGCCATGCACACTCGTGACTTTAGTCGTGACTAGTTCACAATTTTCTCTTGACAGATAAAAAACATCTTGTTATACTAGTCATAGAACAGATAAGACCTATAGAACGAACAAGCTTTATTGTAAGGATTATGACAAGAAACATATACAGTTTATATAGTGAAAACAAATATATCTTATTTTTTATAAAACTTTAGAGAGATATGACATGTTTATAACTTTACTGACCAGGAGGTGATGATTTGATTATTAGAATTGATTTCGATAGCAATGAAGCTTATTATGTTCAACTGTGTAATCAAATCATTTATGGAATTGCTAATAATATGATAAGAGAAGGAGACAACCTACCTTCTGTTAGACAGATGGCTGATAACATAGGAATTAATATGCATACGGTTAACAAAGCTTATTCCATTCTTAAGCAGGAAGGCTATCTAAAAGTAGATAGAAGAAAAGGGGCTATTATCTCAGTTAAAACCGACAAATATGAGGCTTTAGAAGACCTTTTTGATGATATGAGCATTCTCCTTGCCAAGGCTGCATGTAAGGGAGTTACAAAAGATGGTGTTCATCAGATAGTAGAAAAGATTTTTGCTGATTTTGAGGAGCAATAGCCCGGAACCTAATTTGTTGTTACACAAGGTTCCTGCTGATAGGTTACTGGAGGTAAGTTCCGGGGAATATGAATAATTTTTTAGAATAATTCTTTTGAAAAAGGGATAGATAAATAGAGTTAGCGGTGGATATAGATTTTAGAGATGAAAGGGGTTAATGTATTATGTTATGTGAAAATTGCCAAAAAAACGAAGCAACATTACATTACACAAAAACAGTTAATGGACATAAAACTGAGCAGCATTTATGTGAGGAATGTGCCTCTGCTACAGGAGCATCGACATTTAATTACAAAACTTCTTTTATGAATCCAGAGCTAACATTGGGGGATTTACTATCGACAATTCTTGGGTTTCCTAACAGTTATACTAAGGAGAATCCATATACTAAGAAGGATGTAAAGTGTGAAAACTGTGGTATGACATTTCCAGAATTCTTAAAAAAAGGAAAGTTTGGATGTAATGAGTGTATTAGTGCATTTGGATCAGATATTGATGAGAGTTTAAAAAGAATACATGGTTCGGATATCCATATAGGGAAAAGACCTATTAATTATATAGAAAAAGCTATTAGAGCTAGTAAGACAGATGGAGAAACCACTAATATTGATAAAAATAATATAGATATAAGTAATGATAATATAGATAATAAAAGTACAGATAATATTAATATAAATAATTCTAATCTTGAAGTTGAAGAAACAAGAGATATTGGCAAGTTAGAAGAAAAGTTAAGCCAGGCTCTTAAGGAAGAGCAATATGAAGAGTGTGCTCGTTTAAGAGATAAAATCAGGGGCTTAAAAGAAGAAGTAAAGAAAGGAGAAGAGGATAGCTAATGAAATGGTATAATGATAGTGGACAAAACAAAGATGTGGTTATATCTAGTCGTGTTCGTTTAGCTAGAAACTTAACAAACTATCCTTTTTCACCTAAACTATCGAAGGATCAAGCATTAAGTCTGCTAGAAGAGATAAATAACGTGAAACCTAAGTTAGAAAGTGAGTTATCAAAAAAGATTAATGGATATAATTTAAATATAATAGATAATAATGATAAAACTGCTATGGTAGAACGTCACGTTATAAGTCCGCTGCTAGTAGAAAAAAGGCAAAGTGCAGGCTTGTTATCATCAGAAGATGAAAAGATTTGCATTATGGTTAATGAAGAAGATCATTTGAGGATACAGTCTATTACTAATGGAATGAATATAGATGAAGCTCTTGCAACTGCTAATCTTGTAGATGATATATTAAGTAAGAACTTAGATTATGCATTTAATGATAAATATGGTTATTTAACATCATGCCCCACTAATCTAGGCACAGGAATTAGAGCATCTTATATGTTGTTTTTACCAGCCCTTGCAATTTCCAAATCTATTAACAAGTTAGCTGAAGGCCTAAGTAAGTTTGGAATTACATTACGTGGCACTTATGGCGAAGGAACTCAAACTATAGGCTATCTTTATCAGATATCTAACCAGAAGACACTTGGCCGAACAGAAGAAGAAATAATTGATGGTTTGAACAAAATAGTCGAACAAGTTGTGACACAAGAAAGAAATCAAAGAGAATATATAATTAAGAATGATTTTCATGGTATAGAAGATCAAATTTATCGTTCTTATGGGGTTTTGAAATATGCAAGGCAGTTATCATCTAAGGATGCATTAACACTACTTGCTCAACTAAAGCTAGGCATAGATACGAATATGATCAAATTAGAAAATGATTGTAATATATATAAATTAATGGTAGAAACACAACCTGGCAATTTACAAAACTGTGCCGGTGAAGAATTTATTGAATCCCAAAAAGATTCTTATAGGGCTGAATATATACGTGAACATTTACCAGAAATAGCTCAAAAAAAATAACATAAAAAGAAAAACAATGCTGGGAAAGGAATAACCCGGCAAAAATATCGTAGAATAAGTAGGAAGAAAGGAAGGGTATTATATGAATTTTAAATTTACAGAGAGTGCATCACAAGCAGTAAATTACTCCCAAGAGATTGCAAAGGAGCTCAAACATAATTATGTTGGCACTGAACATTTGCTTATTGGTCTTCTAGAAGCAGAAGGAGTAGCCAAAGCTGTATTGGAGAAAAATGGAGTGGATAAAAATAAGGTGATAGAGTTAGTTAAACAGCTTATTACTTCAAGTTCTACAATGGAAGCTGTAGGTATGGGAGGATTTACACCTAGATCAAAGCATATTTTAGAGCAAAGCCTTAAAGAGGCAATGAGATTGAAAGCTCAAGCAATAGGAACAGAGCATATTCTTATTGCATTAATAAAAGAGACTGATTCAATTGCGGTTAGATTATTAAACACCCTTGGTGTTAATGTTCAAAAGGTATATATAGATACACTTACTGCAATCGGTGAAGATATTCACAAAGCAAAGAATGAATTTATGTCAAATAAAAATAAATCTAAGGGAAAAAGCAATACCCCAACTTTAGACCAATACAGTAGGGACTTAACTGCTTACTCAAAAGAAGGTAAGCTAGATCCGGTTATTGGGAGAGATTCTGAAATTCAACGTGTAATACAAATATTAAGTAGAAGAACAAAGAACAACCCAGTTTTAATTGGTGAGCCAGGAGTTGGAAAGACAGCCATTGCTGAGGGTCTTGCCAACAAGATAACAGAAGGTAATATTCCAGAGATAATCAAAGATAAAAGAGTTGTTACTCTAGACTTATCAGGAATGATAGCGGGTTCCAAATACCGTGGTGAGTTTGAAGAACGAATTAAAAAAGTAATAAGTGAAGTTATGGAAGCTGGAGACGTCCTGTTATTTATTGATGAGATTCATACAATAATAGGTGCAGGTGGAGCTGAAGGAGCAATTGATGCTTCTAATATCCTGAAGCCTTCTCTTGCAAGAGGAGAGGTTCAACTTATTGGTGCAACCACTATTGAGGAATATAGAAAATATATTGAAAAGGATGCAGCATTAGAACGTCGTTTCCAACCAGTTGTAATTGAAGAGCCTACTGAAGAAGAATCAATACAAATCCTTAAGGGACTTAGAGATACTTATGAAGCTCATCATAAAGTTATAATCACTGATAAAGCTCTTGAGGCAGCAGTTAAATTATCAGCAAGATACATTAATGATAGATTTTTGCCAGATAAAGCAATTGATTTAATGGATGAAGCCGCCTCAAAGCTACGTTTAAGTGCATTTGAAACATCACCTGAAGTGAAAAATTTAGAAGAAGAGTTAGAAAGTCTTGGGGAACAAAAGGAAGAGGCTATAAAGAAAGAAGCCTATGAAGAAGCAAGTAAGATTAAAGAAAAAGAAGAAGAACTCAACCAAGAGATTAATATGCTAAAAGCAAAAACTGACAAAGAAAGACAAAGTAACGAACTAGTAGTTGGTGAAGAAGAAATCGCTGATATAGTTTCTGATTGGACTAAAATCCCAGTTAGAAAACTAGAAGAAGAAGAAACTGAAAAACTTAAGAACTTAGAACCTATACTTCATGAGAGAGTAATTGGTCAAGAAGAAGCTGTAAGTGCAGTTGCTAAAGCAATCAGACGTGGAAGGGTTGGATTAAAGGATCCTAACAAGCCAACTGGTTCATTCTTATTCCTTGGACCAACAGGTGTTGGAAAGACTGAACTATCTAAGGCATTGGCTGAAGCTATGTTTGGTGATGAACACTCAATGATAAGATTAGATATGTCAGAATATATGGAAAAACACAGTGTTTCCAAATTAATTGGTTCACCTCCAGGATATGTGGGATACGACGAGGGTGGCCAATTAAGTGAACAAGTAAGGCGTAATCCTTATTCTGTAATTTTGTTTGATGAAATTGAAAAAGCCCACCCTGATGTATTTAACATTTTACTTCAAGTACTTGATGATGGAATTATTACCGATTCACAAGGAAGAACAGTAAGTTTTAAAAATACTATTATAATAATGACATCTAATGCAGGAGCACAAAGTATTGTACAGCCTAAGAAGTTAGGGTTTGCCTCAGAACAAGACGATAAGGCAGATTATAACTCAATGAAAGACAGCGTTATGGAAGAAGTTAAAAAAATATTCAGACCTGAATTTATTAATAGGATTGATGAAATTATAGTATTCCATGCTTTAACAGAAGAAAACATTAGAGAAATAGTAACAATAATGCTTAATAATATTTTCCGTAGGACTAAAGACCAGCTAGGTATTCAAATAGAAGCTAGGGAGAATGTTTTAGACCACCTTGCAAAAATTGGATATGATAAAACCTTTGGGGCTAGACCTTTGCGCCGTGCAATCCAAACAACTATTGAAGATAAACTAGCAGATGAAATCCTTAAAGACTCTGTAAAGGATGGCGATGTGCTTGTGGTTTCCTTAGATGGTGAAGAGGTTAAAATAGGCCATAGGGGAAAATTATTAGAAGAAGAATTGTCAGTAAAACAAGAATAACTTAATAAAACAAAAATAGACAAGATTAGAGATATATAGTATTATGTAATTGAAGAGGTAAGATTAACTTATAATTATGATTTGTAATATTAGGTGTATTATAACAATTATGATTTATTTAATCCTTACTTTTTCAATTACATATTTTTATAGGCTTAACAATAGTATATAGCAACACATATGAGCATGTAATTTAATATGGCAATTAAATTATAAGGGTTGTTAATAAATATTTTTTATTTTAACTAGGAGGTTAAAACATGTCTGTTATAGAAGAGTTGATTCGTAAAGAGGACAATGGGTCACTTAGTTTTGGTAACTACAAATTAAATGAGAAAACTAAAGTTGAAGATTTTGCTTATGAAGGGGATATATATAAAGTAAAGACCTTCAATGAGATTACCAAGTTAGAGAGAAACGGTTCATTTGTATACGAGTCAGTTCCAGGGACTAATGTGGAAGATTTTAAAATTATTGGTCAAGAACTTACTTTTGCTGTTCAAGGTTTTGAAGATACCCAGGTCACTTTAGAACTTGAACCAAACAACAAATATAAAGTGTTTATTAATGATATTAATGTTGGTACGATTAAAACTAATTTAGGTGGTAAGATAGTTTTAAATGTTGAGTTTCATGATGAAAAACCATCTTATATAAGAATATTAGAACTTTAATAACCTGTATATATAATAGGAGCTATTAGGTGGTGGTATTTTCCCTAATAGCTCCTTTTTTGTATCTATTCTAGTAAAATCAAGAAAGGAAGTATATTAACGATAATGGCGAAAAAGAAGACTATATTTTATTGTAAGGAATGTGGGAATGAATCGAGTAAATGGGCTGGACAGTGCCCGGCTTGTAAAGAATGGAATACATTTGTAGAAGCACCGACAACAAAAAAGAGGTTTTCCCAAGGAACTAATATACTTGAAAGGCCTACTCCTAAACTGCTTTCGGAAGTTGAGACTAAGGATGATGAAAGAATTAATACTAATATTCAGGAATTTGACCGTGTATTGGGAGGAGGCATTGTAATTGGTTCTTTAGTACTAGTGGGTGGAGATCCAGGTATAGGAAAGTCCACCTTGCTACTTCAAATGTGTAAGCAGCTATCTAGCCAGGATCATAAGGTTATCTATATATCAGGAGAAGAATCTCAAAGACAAATCAAAATGCGTTCAGATAGGTTAGGGGACTTAGATGGTGATTTAAAAGTCTTATGTGAAATGAATCTTGATATAATAGAAGAAGTAATTAGAGGGCAACACCCTGATGTAGTGGTTATTGATTCAATTCAGACTATGTACAAGGATGAAGTTGGTACATCTCCTGGAAGTGTAAGTCAAGTAAGAGAAACGACTATGACATTAATGCAACTTGCAAAATCAGAAGGAATATCAATATTTATTGTTGGTCATGTAACAAAAGAAGGAACTGTTGCTGGCCCCAAAATGCTTGAACATATGGTGGATACTGTTCTTTATATTGAAGGAGATAAAAGCGCTACATATAGAATTGTTCGTGGTGTTAAGAATAGGTTTGGTTCAACTAATGAAATAGGTGTTTTTGAAATGCAAGAAAAAGGTTTGATTGAAGTCTCTAACCCTTCAGCATATATGTTGTCTGGAAAGCCTGAAGGGGAACCAGGTTCAATAGTAACAGCTTCTATTGAAGGAACAAGACCTATACTAGTTGAAGTGCAGGCTTTAGTAACCCATACTAACTTTAATATGCCCAGAAGAACAGCAGCGGGAACGGATTACAATAGGGTAAACTTGTTAATGGCTGTCTTAGAGAAGAGACTTGGACTTGTTATGTCTGATAAAGATGCCTATATCAACGTAGCAGGAGGAATGCGAATAAATGAGCCTGCCCTTGACTTAGCAATTGTACTATCTGTCATTTCAAGTTATAAGAACAAAGTCCTAGAAGGTAAAGTTTTAGTATTTGGAGAAGTAGGCTTAACTGGAGAAATAAGGGCTGTCAATATGGCAGAACAAAGAGTTGCAGAAGCAGTCAAAATGGGTTATACAACCTGCATTCTTCCAAAAACCAATAAAGATAATATTAAACAATCTAACATAGAACTAATAGGTGTAAGCAATATATATGAATTAAACAAATTAGTTTAGCTAGAAAATTATGAAACTTATTGTTATATCTAGTTCCTATTATCATAAATTAAGTTTTGTGATTATAAAAACTCTTTTTATACAGCCAAAGAGACGTTTTCTTGTCGTACCGATAATAAAACGTCTCTTTACTAATACTAATAGAAAGTAACAAAAAGCTTTTAATCAATTACTAACTTGCTTATCTGACTCATTTACAATTTGCTCAAGCACATTAATTAAATCTTCCATTGTATATAAGTCTACATTTCTATCAAGAATAAAGTCTCTTAATTCCTTATCTAGAGTATTAAATTTATCTTCTATTACTGGAGAAACATATGTCATCATTAATCACCTCGAAATTATTATATCCAATTCTGAAAAAAGTTATCCAGCCCATTTAAAAGACATTGACAAAATTAATAAAACTATATATAATTGTCAATGCAAGTGACAAGACATATGACATGACACGACAAGATATTTCGCAACCACCTTATTCATTAATTTTAAAGAGGAGATTTTTATGAATTCACAAAACAAAGTAAAAACAATGACCATTGCTGGACTACTGAGTGCTTTGGGTATTTTAATTCCTGCGGTTGCGCCAGGAATAATGATTGAACCAGCATCTTATACTTTAGCTAGTCATGTACCAACATTTATAGCTATGTTTATATCGGTGCCTGTAGGACTTTTCGTAGCAGGTATAACTGGATTAGGTTTTTTGTTTGGAGGTTACCCTATTGTAGTGGTACTACGTGCCTTTACCCATATTATCTATGCAACCTTGGGATCATATATTCTAAGTAAAAATCCAAACATTCTTAACAAGAAAAGGCTGGGAATAATGTTTGCTATAGGAATCTCCTTAGTCCATGCAATTAGTGAGGTTGTAGTCGTAACTTTATTTTATTTTGGTGGGGAAGTTTCTAGCTTGTATTATGATAAGGGATATTTGATTTCAGTGATTCTATTAGTAGGACTAGGAACCCTAATTCACAGTCTAATAGATTTCACAATTTCTATATTAGTATGGAAGCCAATTCAATCAGTTATTCCCATACCAGCTAATGTAAGAATAAAGGATACCAGAGCTACATATAACAAGTGAACTATTAATCTTCTATAAATTTTAAATACATTATAAAGATGAGATATTTATTTGAAGAATAATAAATATCTCATCTTTATGGTTTTCTATATTATGAAGCTATTGTATATTTGTAATTTAAATCATATGATTTATTTGCTTTTGTCTAAGGGAAATCGAATTTTATTTTGCTTGATATAAGCCTTTGCTTTCCATATACTTAAATATTGATTCTCCGTGTTGTTGTTCTTCTTTTTGAATGTGATTTAAAACATCTCTTACTGGTGGCTGTGTAAATTCAAAAATAGCTGTGTTATAAGCACTAGATACATATTTTTCTGTCATTAATAAATCTGTACAAAGGTCTTTGTCGCTTATTTGAGAACTAAACTGTCCTGAGGAAGCACCTTGTCCGCCACCACTTTGTCCAGCTTGGGAATGACCGCTTTGTCCTTGCATAGCTCCCATTGATGAACTTTGGCCTCCTTCTGATTGCATACTTTCCATAGAAGAGACTTGTCCACTGCCTTGACCTTGTGATGAAGCACCTTGTCCACCACCACTTTGTGAATTAACATTAGGTAATTGTCCATTAAGAAGCTGATTAATAGAATCTAAATGGGAACGTTCGGTAGTAGCATGATTTTGGCATAAGGTTTTTAACTCTGGATCACTTGTAATATTGGCATAGTTTGTATATTTTTTGATGCATATTTCTTCATGACTTTTCTGATCTTCTAAAAGAGTTCTTTCTTTTTGTGTTAAGTTTACTATCATTTTATCACCTCCTACATTCTATTATTCGAATAAAGCCAAAAAATATCCATAGTTTAAATAAATATTTAAATAGTTAAAACACAAATTATTAATTTTTAAATATATTTTAATTGTATGGATATTTTTACATTAGTTTGCTTGATAAAAAACCTATTTAATGTAAAATGATATCTTATACTGTTAGTAATTATATTTAATGTAAAAACAATAAAGAATATAAGATTATATTCTAAAGTAATATGACCTTGTATTGAATTTAGGACATACTGTGATATAATGATTTTAGAATTATTAAAAAAACAGTATATATTGAGAAAAAGCACAATTATAAATTTGATATATACTAATAAAACAATAAGCAGAGTAGGGACATGTGCGTTAAGTGCTGGTTGAACAGGGAGTTGACAACCAGACGAAAATAACAATTGCGGTACATGACTCGCATCCCGCTGCTACAGTTAGATTAATCTCTTATTGTAGTAAAGGACTGCAAAGGAGGTATTTTTTATGCAAAGAATAACATCAACATTTAAAGAATCAGCAAAAGAGTTGAAGACTACTAAAGGTCTTACTTTATCGGCAATGCTTGTGGCAATGTCCGTGGCCTTAGGAAACTTTACAATTGTGGTAACAAGTTCATTAAAGATAAGTTTTTTCTTTTTACCAAGTCGAATTATATACTATCTTTTTGGACCATTTGTAGGAGCTATATCTGGTGGAGTAATAGATATACTTAACTATATTATAAAACCAGCAGGACCATTTCATCCTGGATTTACAATTGATGCAATAGTATCTGGAATTATATTTGGTTTAATTTTATATAAAAAACCATTAAAATTATCCCGTATACTTGTAGCAACGGCGGTAAATATGATAGTTGTAAATCTTATGCTAAACACTATTTGGATAGCAACATTAACAGGTAAAGGAATTCTAATATTGCTCCCAGCTAGGATAATAAAAAACATTCTATTGCTTCCAGTTGAGGCAGGCCTCTTATATTTAGTAATAAAAGCTGTAGAATCAACGGGTGTATTTAAACTTATAACACAGAAACATAACAAATTATAGATAGAGCAAATAATTTAGGGTTTATAAGTGGAATAAGATACAATAAATATTATGGTTGTTTAAAGGGGTGATATACATTACGGACGAACGGTTTAACATTATCAATAACATAAAAAAGAGCAGTGATTCAAAATTAAATGATATGTTAAGTGAGATTAATACTTTACGAGATGAGCTGAATAATAAAATAGAAGAAGGACAATCGCTACTAGACAGCGATATGTATGAAATCAGCTTAAAGTTGGATGTGTTAATAGAAGAATATTTGGAGAAATCAAAGGTCGATTGATTTTATTATTTCAAATTTATTATAATAAAGTAACTAATTATTGTTAGAGAAACTCAAATATAGTAAAGCAAGAATTTATTATTTAAGATAGATAAACGACTCTACAGGTACAGGGGTTATAATTATCCCATTACCTGTTAGAGTCGTTTTCTAATGGCCTTATCAAAGTTTTAGTATTTGTTAAAGACTTCTTCAAAAATAGGGAAAGTCCATCCTTTTTTAGCTCCTGATTTTTCTCTAGCGAGTCATATCCTTTTTCGCTATAGATTAAGCTAGCACTAACACGTCGTAACATATGGATAAAAGTGTTGCAATAAAATGCAAATATTTGTAAGTATATGCAAAAAAACATTGACTTTTGATTTTGCAAAAGTTACTATATCTAATAGAGGCATATTATTTATAAATAATTGGGATAAAACTTATAAATGTATTTCTGTAGTAAAAAAGAAAAGGTAGATAATATGATTGTAACTGCTAGACATATATATATATTGGAAAGATTAAATGAGCAAGGATTGGTTGACTATAAGTCTATAGCCACTGAATTAGATATATCAGAAGCCACTGTACGAAGAGATTTTGAAAAGCTTGAAACCCAAGGGAAATTAAAACGTGTACAAGGTGGAGCTATAGGATCAGAAGTTGAAGATGCTTTAGAAGTTGAATTAACTATGGAATCAAAACATGATCTAAATAGTCCAGAAAAACAAGCTATAGCCCGGGAGGCCGCTAAGCTTGTAAAAGCGGGACAATGTGTTTTTCTTGATTCTGGAACGACCTTAGTACCTTTGGCCAAATTGTTAACTAAGAAAGATGTTCAAATAGTAACTTACAATTCCTTAATCTTGCAAAATTTATTTCATACAGATGCAAATCTAATTATTCTTGGAGGACAGTATTCAAGACCAGACTCTATGTTTTATGGTCCAATAGCTGAACATTCCATGAAACAATTCTATTTTGACCATACTTTTATTGGGTGTTCAGGGGTTGATTTAACAAGTCGAATTGTGTTCTCTACTGGAATGGAAGAGCGACGTATGAAACGAATATCAATGGAAAACAGTAACAAGGTTTCTTTATTGATGGATAGTTCTAAGTTTAATAAAAGAGGATTTCTAAAGGTTGCTTCATTTGAAGATTTCAATACAATATATTGTACTTTATCTAAGGAAAAGGAAAACATTTCATTGCCAGACAATTTTAAGATAGTTAAAACAGATTAACATAAATAAATTATATAGGCAATTGTGAAACCTTATGTAACGGAACAGGAACCTGGCATAAATAGAGTTTCGCAATTGTCTAATAAAATTAGATGAATACGGTGTTTTTTCATATCCAGCACTGTGGCACTCTCCTAAGCTACCAGGTCTTGGAGGAGTTGATTTTGGAGCGTTCGTTTCAGCTCTTAATGATATTCGTTTCGCTGGCTATACTTGTATAGAAGTGGAAGATAAAGCCTATGAAGATAGTGAAGAAGATGTTAAAGCTGGTATTGAACAAAGTTATCGTTACATGAAACAATTTTTATAAAGGAGAAGGTGCATATACAATGAAACAGACCTTTGGCGACAACGATAAGTTGGGTAAATATGTAGCGGATCAAATTGAAGAACTTATTAGTGAAAAACCCAATGCTCTTATATGTATTGCAGCAGGTACAAGTAGTTTGCCAGTTTTTAATGAGCTAGTAGAAAGAGTGAAAACTAATCAATTATCCTTTAATGAAGCAAGCTTTATAGCTATGGATGAATGGGTTAACTTTTCTATTAATGATGATGGCTCAATGGGAGATTTTCTTACCAAGCACTTTTTAAAACATGTAAACTTTAAAGAGGTATTTTTGTTTGATGGAATGGGTCAAGATTATGAAGCAGAAAGTAAAAAAGCAGAAGAATTTATTAAAGATAGAGGGATAATAGATTATATTATTTTGGGACTGGGTATGAATGGTCATATTGCTTTGAATGAACCTGGTACACAGTCAGAGGAAAGAACACACTTTGTTAGAATAGACAGTGTTACATAAGCAACAATAAAAATATTAATAAACCCCTCTTAGTGGAGTTGATTTTACTGTAGATAAGCAATACAATATTGAACGGAGGTGATAGTTATCATTATCAAGAATGCTAATATTTATAGAGAAGATTATAAGTTTCACAAAGGTGACTTATATATAAAGAGTGATAAATTAGTGCCATATTTAGATTATGACAATACTATAATCGATGAAAAAGATTCATTTGTTATCCCTGGATTAACAGATGTTCACTTTCATGGGGCAGCAGGTTTTAGTTTCTCTGATGGAACTCATGAAGGTATTGGGGCAATAGCTAAATATGAAGCAGAAAGTGGAATTACCCAGATATGTCCTGCAACGGTAACTTTGCCAGAAGAAGCTCTCTATAGAGTATCTGCTGCTTGTGATTCTTATGCTAATGAAGAAGGGGCAGTTTTAGTAGGAATTAATATGGAAGGCCCTTTTATCAATAAAGATAAAAAGGGAGCACAAAACGAAGCCTATGTTAAAAAACCAGATATTGATATGTTTAATCGGATTAATAAGTTATCAGGCTATAGAATAAAATTAGTTGATCTGGCACCTGAGGTTAATGGTGCTATGGAATTTATAGAACAAGTTAAAGACCATGTTGTTGTTTCAATCGCCCATACTACTGCTAATTATGAGCTTGCTTTAAAGGCCTTTGACAAAGGGGCAACCCACGTTACTCATTTGTACAATGCAATGCCACCTTTTACTCACAAAGCACCTGGGGTTATTGGAGCAGCAGCAGATACAAAAGACTGTATGGTAGAATTAATTGGAGATGGTATCCATGTCCATCCATCAGTAGTTAGAGCCACATTTAGAATGTTTGGAGATGACAGAATAATTTTAATTAGTGATAGTATGATGGCTACTGGTATGCCTGATGGAGATTATACTTTAGGTGAACTTATAGTTACTGTTAAAGATAAAAGGGCAACCCTTAAGGATGGCACCATAGCTAGTTCAGTATTTAATTTAATGGACTGTGTTCGTAGTGTGGTTGATATGGGGATTCCTCTTGAGTCTGCCATAAAGTGTGCTGCTGTTAACCCTGCAAAACAAATCGGGGTATTTGATAAATATGGTAGCCTAGAGTCTGGAAAAGTCGCAAATTTTGTTGTGTTAAATAAAGATTTATCTCTGAAACATGTTTATTTAAATGGCAAAAGATATATATAATTATATAAATTGTTTTTTACCTGAAAGGAGTACATGTGAATTACTTACTTATAGGAACTATATTGATTCTTGCTCTTCTTGCTATTCGCATTTCTAATAAACAAGGGGTGCCAGCATTGCTACTGTTTATTGCCCTTGGGATGGTTTTTGGGTCAATAGGATTGGAATTTGATGACTTTGGGTTTGCAGATAATTTTGCAACCTTTGCACTTATGGTTATAATGTTTTATGGCGGGTTTGGTACTAACTGGAATATGGCGAAGCCAGTAGCAAAAGAGGCCATAGTACTAAGTTCTTTAGGAGTTGTTGCTACAGCTGTTTTAACAGGAGCATTTTGTTACTATGTTCTAGATTTTGGTTTATTAGAGGGGATGCTTATTGGATCAATTGTAGGGTCTACTGACTATGCAAGTGTATCTAACGTTCTGCGTTCCAAAAATTTGAATTTGAAATATAATACAGCATCTTTGCTGGAATTAGAAAGTGGATCGAATGACCCGACAGCTTATACAATGACAATGGTATTCTTATCTATCATTATGGGTTCAGAAATTTCCATACCGATTTTGATTATTTCCCAAATTATCTTAGGTATTATTATAGGATTTGTAATTGCATATATTGCCAGCAAGGCTCTTAAAAAGCTTAATCTTGGCACAGAAGGACTCTATGCAGTCTTTATTGTGGCAGCCATGCTAGTTACATATTCAGTAGCCAATCTTATAGGTGGTAATGGATATTTGGCTCTTTATATACTAGGTATTTATCTTGGCAACACACAGTTCCATGGCAAGCGAGAAGTTGTGTTCTTCTTTGATGGTTTTTCACAAATAATGCAAATTGGATTATTCTTTATATTAGGCTTGTTATCCGATTTAACACTATTTGTTAATGCTTTACCTATAGCACTAGCAATTATGCTGTTTATGACAATTATAGCACGTCCGATATCGGTTTATGGTCTCATGTCATCCTTTCGTTTAAAGTTTAATCAGCTGAACATAATTTCATTAGCAGGTATTCGTGGGGCAGCAGCCATTGTATTTGCAATTATGGTTGTAAATAGTGGTGCCAATGTATCTATTGATGTTTATCATATAGTATTTGGTATCTGTGTGTTGTCTTCCTTTGCCCAAGGATCACTTATGGCACCAGCATCAAACAAATGGAATATTCTAGATCCTAGTGACACAGTCCTACAGACCTTTAATGATTATCAAGATAAAACAGATGTTGGTTTCCTAGAGACAACAATACAACCAAATAGTAATTTAATTGGTACATATGTAAGGGACTTGAACCTTACCTTTGACTTTATCGTTGCCAAGATTGAACGTGATGGCAAGACTATTGTTCCTAGGGGACATATAGTATTAGAAGAAGGGGACCGAATTGTATTAGCTGGTGAAATATACTTCGATAAGAGTGGTGAAAACCTACTTGAATTTACCATTAGAAAAGGTCATAAATGGGCCAATAAACAAATTAAATATTTAGATATGGAACCTGATCGTATGATTGTTATGATTCAACGCAAGAATAAAGAAGTTATCGTTCCAATTGGAGACACCTTGCTTTTAGAAAATGACAAGGTTATCTTGATTAAGAGTGAGACTAAACTTGAATTTATTGAATTCCCTAAGCTTAATGGAAAAGCCAATAAACAAGTGGAAGACAAAGCTGACAAAGAAATTACAGCAAGTTCTGATAAGCAATTGGAAGATGATGCTGACAAAGAAATTGCAGCAAGTTCTGATAAGCAAGTGGAAGATGATGTTGATAAAGAAATTGCATCAAGTTATGATAAAGAAGTAGATGATAATGTAGATAAACCAATTGTAACAAGTCCTGATAAACAAACAGATGATCATATTGATACATAATAAAGACAAGCACA
>CAZUDG010000008.1:28933-33573 GCA_964618775.1 uncultured Lachnospiraceae bacterium
CAAGTCCTGATAAACAAACAGATGATCATATTGATACATAATAAAGACAAGCACATAACAATTAGCAAAAGCTACCGCATATGGACAAAGTAATAACATTAAACGGGGTTTAGCAAAGGGAGAAATACTATGGGTGAAAAAAAGGAGTATAGGGATCAAAAAGAACCATCAAAATTCAATAAATTCTTAAAGAAAAAGAATGTTGAAATTTCTGTAAAAAGGTATCTTATTGATGCCTTGGGTCATATGGCTCAAGGTTTATTTGCATCACTATTAATTGGTACTATATTAAACACTTTAGGAAAGCAAATGGGCATTACTTTCTTGACTGACACCGTTTGGCCTATAGCCAGTTCAATGACAGGACCTGCTATAGGTGTGGCAGTAGCCTACGCCCTCCAAGCCCCTGCCCTAGTTTTGTTTTCTTCAACGATAACAGGTGCGGCAGGTAACGCGCTTGGAGGACCTGCTGGAGCATTTATTGCAGCCTTGATAGGTGCAGAATTTGGTAAGCTAGTGTCAAAGGAAACAAAGGTAGACATTATAGTGACAACTGGCACTACAATACTTACAGGAGTTATGGTTGGTTCTGCAGTTGGACCAGTTATTGGTAAATTTATGAGTGCAACAGGTGAATTGGTTATGTTTGCAACGGAACTTGCACCCTTTTCTATGGGAATTATAGTATCAGTTGTTGTTGGAATAGCATTAACACTTCCCATAAGCAGTGCTGCCCTTTGTTTAATGCTTGGACTTGAGGGAATTGCTGCGGGGGCAGCCACAGCAGGATGTTGTGCTCATATGGTTGGATTTGCCTTTTTAAGCTTTAAGGAAAACAGATGGGGAGGCATTGCTTCTCAGGGACTAGGAACATCTATGCTGCAAATGCCTAATCTAGTTAGGAATCCTAGGTGCTGGATACCACCTATAATCGTTTCTGCCATTACAGGACCTATGGCATCAGTATTATTTAAAATGGAAAATTCCCCCGCTGGAGCTGGTATGGGGACAAGTGGACTGGTAGGAATTATTGAGACCTTTAACACAATGGGCGGAGGGTTAAATGTTATATTTGGTGTGTTGATAATATACATTGCTATCCCAACTATACTCACTCCAATAATAGGAGCCTTTATGAGAAAAAAAGGTTGGATTAAAGATGGAGATTTAAAGTTAAAGGTAGCAGATTAATATTATATAAACTAAACTGTATTGATTTTATGTGATATAAAACTAATCCTTTGTATTGTTGAAATTTAGAGAATTTATGAATATAATACAAGGTACTGTCTAAAAAGTGAGAGATTAACAATATAAATAGCCAACAATTAATAAAAAAAGAAAATATTATAATAAAAAGGACTTATGCTATATAAATATTATGGATTATGTCGATAATAGAATTAAGGGAGGAATACCAATATGAACAACCAATTATCTCAAGAAGAGATTAACGCTCTATTAGAAGGCACGAATCAAGATGATTCCAATTCTGAGGACGCGGTAGATAATATAAATGCTGAAGATGAAATAGATAAGATAAATTCAGAGGAAGAAAAAAACAATTCAAGAAATAAGGAAGGAAAAAGATTTCTTTCAGAAGAAGAACGTGATGCTATTGGAGAAATCTCCAACATCTCAATGGGCTCAGCCTCGACTGCCTTATCAACCTTACTAAATAGCAGAGTAAATATTACTACACCAAAAGTAAGCTATTCAACATGGGATGAATTATCTTCAGGTTATGATAAGCCTTGTGTACTTATACAAATATATTATAAAGAGGGACTTGATGGTAGTAATATATTGATTATAAAGGAAGAGGATGTAAAGTATATTACTGATATAATGATGGGTGGAGATGGTAGTAATCTTGCTGAAGAGCTTACAGAACTACACCTTAGTGCTATTAGTGAAGCTATGAATCAAATGATGGGATCTGCAGCAACATCACTTTCCACATTATTAAATACAATGGTAGACATAACTCCTCCATCGGCCTTAAGGATTGATCTAAATGATGAATTAGAGGATGTGGCTGTTGAAGCATTTTTAGAAGGGGAATTTGTAAAGGTATCCTTTAATATGGTTATTGGGGATCAAGTAGATACAAACATCATTCAACTATATCCATTTGAATTTGCCCATAATGTATATAATAAATTTATGGCAGCCTATGGAATGAGTAATGATGATGTATTAGAGGATGGGGGTCAGCAGACAGAAGATGGTAAGGAGCAAAACAATCAATTAGAAGAATCTAGCTCTCAAGACCAAGAACTAACATCAAAAGACCAAGAAGCAAGACCAAAAGGCCAAGGTGAAAGCTTAACTCCTAGACATGATTTTCCAGAAGAAGACCAGGATGTTGGTGGACAACCAGCATTATTTCAGTCTTTAACTAATAGTAATGTTAGCAGTAGCCAGCTAGAAAATATGGACATTATTATGGATGTAACCCTTGAAGTTAGGGTTGAACTAGGTAGGACAAAAAAATCAATTAAAGAAATTTTGGATTTTACACCAGGAACAATTATTGAACTAGACAAATTATCAGGGGACCCAGTTGATGTTTTAGTTAATGGTAAAATAGTTGCAAAAGGCGAAGTTGTTGTAATAGACGAATCATTTGGTGTTCGTATAACAGAAGTATTAAATAATTAAAGCTTAGTAAGAGGAATAAAGTTGTTATTGACTTAAAAGGGGAGAACAGTGGCAAAATTTAATTATAATGATATTAAAAGTATAGAAAAAGATATAATAGAAGAAATTGGGAACATTGGTTCAGGACATGCAGCAACTGCCTTATCAAAGTTAACTCAAGATAAAATTGGAATGAAGAAACCGGTTGCAAAGCTTGTTAAAATAAACAAACTATCTGATCTTGTAGGTGGAGCAGATGTAATTGTAACAGGTATCTTAATCACAATAGATGGTGATATAGAAGGTATGATGATGTTTTTAATGGATGAAACTTCAACTATGCAACTTAGCAATATCTTATTGAAAGATATAGATGAAAAATATATAGAAGATAATGATTTAAAAGATTCGGCTATAAGAGAATCAGGGAATATTATTACAGGTGCATACCTAAATGCTTTATCACAATTGCTAAATATGACAATTAATCCAAGTATACCATACCTATCAGTTGATATGGCTGGTGCTATACTTAGTGTACCAGCAATTGAATTTGGGAAAATTAGTGACAGTGCACTTATTATAGAGACAGAATTTAGTCAAGATACAAACGATGTAACTGGGTATTTTATTTTGATGCCAACTTTGGATTCATATGATAAAATTATGAGTTCACTGGAAGTGTAGGGGAGATAGATGGAAGATATAATATTAGTAGGGATGGCTGATTTAAATGTATGTGAATCGCCAGAAGCTCTTAAGACTATTGGACTAGGTTCCTGTGTCGGAATTGTTTTGTATGATTCGATTAGCAAAGTTGCAGGCTTAGCACATATAATGCTGCCAGATAGCACTAGTATAACTAATAATGAGAATGTCGCCAAATTTGCAGATACAGGCACAGAGACTTTAATTAACCTATTAGAAAGTAAATACAAGGTAAATAAAAGACGATTAAAAGCTAAAATTGCAGGTGGGGCGCAAATGTTTAACTTTGGGAACAAAAACGAAGCTTTAAAAATTGGTGACCGTAATATTGAAGCGACAAGACAAACCTTGGCATTACATAATATTCCAATTGTTTCTGAAGATGTAGGAAAAAACTATGGTAGAACGATTACTTTCTATCCCGACACCAGCGAACTTGCTATCAAATCATACGGAAGACCAGAAAAAACAATCTAGTTTTTAGTAAGTATTAAAGTTGTTAGTAACCATTAATATATACATATATAACCATTTAACCACAAAAGTCGACCATTCGAGTCGATTTTTTGTCGTTTTAGAAAAAAAACGGTAATTATTTCTTGAGTAGTGTTAATATAAAACTAGAAGAATTAGTAGATTAAAACGGATGAAAAAGAGGTGGAAGTCTAAATGAAAAAAGTACTTATAGTTGATGATGCTGCATTTATGAGAATGTCACTTAAAATGACACTAGAAAAAGGAGGATATGAAATAGCTGGGGAGGCAGCTAATGGGAAAATCGCAGTTGATAAATATAAGGAACTACAACCTGACATAGTAACTATGGATATCACTATGCCTGAAATGACAGGAATAGAGGCTTTAAAAGAAATTAAAAAGATCAATTCAAATGCTAATATTGTAATGGTATCTGCAATGGGACAAGAGCTACTAGTTAAAGAAGCTATAATAAGTGGAGCCAAATCATTTATTGTTAAACCATTCACAGAGGAAACTTTAATAAAGGCCTTAGAGAAACTATAATAAACGAAAGGAAGGAAAAAGCATGTCTGGAAATAACTCGGCTGATTCATTACTTGGTATGTTTATATTTGAGTCAACACAGCTGTTAGATCAGCTTGAGGAGACTATATTAGATACTGAAAAAAGAGATAATTATACTGAAGAAGATATAAACGAAATTTTTCGTGTAATGCATACCATAAAAGGTTCTTCAGCAATGATGGAATACAACAACATATCAAGACTGGCTCACTCACTAGAGGATTTGTTTGACTTTCTTAGAGAAG
>CAZUDG010000009.1:0-2142 GCA_964618775.1 uncultured Lachnospiraceae bacterium
CCTTGGGCATTATACCCCCCTCTGTCTGAAGGATATACAACAAATTCTATATCAGTACCATTAATAAAGTTTTTCCATGGAGCTCTAGTAGAAAGTATTGCTATATTACCTTTTGCTTTTTTAATTGATTCAAACACAAAATCTTTTGCTCTATTTATACTCTTAATCATCTCAATCTTATTTGTAAGAATTTTAAAAGCTATATCTTTTGCTTCATTAAAGCAAGTATCGGTATCTTTATCTTCATCCCATCTTGGATTAAAAAGAGATATTATTTCAGCCAAATCATTTCTTTCGCCAGTATTATCGGAGTAATCCAGTGGTTGTATAAATGATTTGTCAAAACTTTCTGCATCATCTGTAGATAATATGGATAGGCCAAATTCTTTCCATAAAAGTCCAAATGCGGCATATGGTATACCATTATCTCTTACTAATGCACCCTCTTGATGATGGTCAAATGTACCCCCACCAATATCAAACACAATACCATCAAAATCTTTGGGGATACTATAATCTCTTATGATTTGAATGTTTGGATTAAGATATGTTAGTAATGCAGCAGAAAACACATCATCTGAATGAAACTTTCCAGAATGAGTAAATGCCTTGTCTGGAATATTAATTTTATTAATATTAGTATCATCTATTTCATCACTGTTTGATTCTTCCATGTTTTTGTCCATATTGTTTTTGGTCATCCTATATCCTTTCAAACCTTTCCACATCTGTCACAAATATTGTAGCACCGCCTATAGACACCATTACTTGAGATGAATTAAAATTAGGAGGGTTTGCTGGATTTGCAAGTATTTGTTGTCTTGGTCCAACCTCTTTTTTAACAATTTCAATTACTTCATCAATTTTATCTTCATCAGTACCTATCATTAGAGTTGTGTTACCCTCTCTCAAAAAACCACCTGTTGATGATAACTTGGTAACATAAAACCCCTTTTTAGTTAATTCCTCCAATACATGACTACTATCAACATTACGTACTATTGCATAAACTAATTTCATACCTCCACATCCTTCCCTATTATTTGTTAGAAATTCTTTGAAAATTTGGGTACTTTTGATCATTTATTATCTTCTCAAGTTCTAACAACTCTATTTGAGATAAAGTCTTATATCTAAGATATTGTGATAAAAAGTCAGATAAAGAACCATTAAACAACTTATCTAACAATACTTGAGTTTCAATTTCTTGAACTTCATTTTTATTAATCAAAGGTGTGCATATGTAACCAGGGTCCTCTCTATTTATGACTCCCTTGTCTATTAGTCTTGTAATAACAGTATATGTTGTGTTCTTCTCCCAACCTATGTACTCTTTTATAATTTTTGCTATATCTTTTGCTGCTAAGGATTTGTTTGACCATAACAATTCCATAACATTCAATTCTCCCTCATGAAGACGTAGAGTTGATTCTTCCATTTAATAACCATACCTTTCTCTAAAATCAACATATAATTTACAGGAATAGATTTTATCAAAAATTCGTGAGTATTAAGAACAAGTGTCTTAATAATTTTCATATCTATTCTGTCTGTTATATATCTTTCGACTATAAACAAAACGATTACAAACAACTAATTAAAAGCGAATCATATAAATTTCGACTTAGAGTCATTGTCTACAAGAGTCGAATAATGAAAAATACGAAAAATTTCATTCTTCCTTTGTCGTAAAATGTAGTTTTCGTTCATCTACTCATGTAGTCATTCACTTTACATAGTAACTATTTAGGGATTAAATGTCAATAGACTATAAAGTATTTTCAAAAGTTTAGCTTGTTAATTTTTCTTATATTTGTTTAGAAGTTTTATAAAATAATCTGGAAGTGGTGCTTCAAACTCAATATATTCATTGCTTGTTGGATGAATAAAACCCACTAATCTTGCATGAAGTGCTTGTCCAGAAGTATTAAACTTTTTCTTTTTATTCTTATGACCATATACTTCATCACCCACTAAAGGATGTAAAATGCTCGCCATATGAACTCGTATTTGATGGGTTCTACCTGTCTCTAGGCTACATTCAACATGTGCTAAATTATCGCTCAAATTATCAATTAATTTATAATGAGTAACTGCTTCTTTTCCATTATCATGGTTAATAGACATCCTTTTTCGATTTAT
>CAZUDG010000009.1:2242-4531 GCA_964618775.1 uncultured Lachnospiraceae bacterium
GCATTCACAAGGGTTCCTGTATAATGACCATTAGCTGGATGAACAACCATTCCCTTTTCTTTGTTTATAATTATAATTTCATCATCTTCATAAATTATATTAAGAGGAATATTTTCAGCTATTACTTCAATAACTTGTGGTGGTGGCATTTTAATTAATATGTGATCATCTGTGCTAAGTTTATAGTTTGCTTTTACATTATGGTCATTTACAAAAACCAAATCCTCTTTAATAAGTTTTTGAATGTAACTTCTAGTATAATCTTCTAATTGATCACTTATAAATTTATCAATTCGTTTATCTTTGTCTTCTTCTTTGATATATAAATTAAAGCATCTATTTGCTTTTATTCTGTTTTTTTTATCTTGATTATCATTCATATTAGGCATTCTCTTATTTGTTTTTATTTATTTTCCTTTTTTTCTAAGAATTCGAAATCTTCGTTTTTATAATAAAAAATTGATAATATCATAAATATACCAGTAGCTACGGTTACATAAGAATCAGCAACATTAAATATTGGAAAATTAATTAATGAAAAGTAAAGAAAATCAATTACATAATTCAACCTTACTCTATCAATTAGATTACCTATTGCTCCTGCAATAATGAAAATAATTAAAATTCTTATTGGATTGTAACGAATTTGAGTTGGAATTACAAAATATACATAGATAAGTGCTGCTGTAATAATAACAACAACAATAGCTAGTGCCATTGCCTGGCCACCAAAAATTCCAAATACAGCTCCATCATTCTCTAGATATTGCAAATGAAATACACCTGGAATTAGTTTGATTGCTTCTTGTCCTTTTAAATTGACAACTGCTAAATGCTTAGTAAATTGATCAAATGCAATTAATATTATTAAATAAATAAAATGTCTTATTGTCCTTGCCTTCATAGGTCCTCCAAGTAGCAAAAATTATTATATATATTAGTCTAATTATTTTAAAATATATTTCAAGGCTGCTTTAATATCATCTTTAGGAACATTGGTTTCAATAAAAGCCTGCCCTATCTCTTTAAGCAAAATAAACTTTAGTTTGCCAGATTCTTGTTTTTTGTCGTGAGCCATGTCTTCTAATAAAGAATTAGATGTAACACCATATTTTGATACCATTAATGAATGGATATCAGAAGACAAATCAACAGGTAAATTGAAATCATGTAGGATTTTGACTATATAAACAAATTCATCTTTTGATAAATAGCCTTGATTCATTGAAATATAGCATGCTGCTACCAATCCTATGGACACACATTCTCCATGTAACATTTCAAAATTCATAGCCTTTTCTATTGCATGACCAATTGTATGACCAAAGTTCAGCAAAGCCCTATTACCTTGTTCCTTTGGATCATTTTCTACTACATCCTTTTTAATAATGCAACTTTTATAAATCATTTGACTAATAATACTAGAGTCAAATGAGTGTATATTATCTTCATTAATTTGTAACCATTTATAATAGTCTAAGTCAAGTATTAAACCATGTTTGATGATTTCTGCCATTCCATTATAAAAATGTTCTTTTGATAATGATTCTAAAGTTTTAGTGTTAATATAGACAGCACTTGGTTGATAAAAGGCACCTATCATATTTTTATAACCAGAAAAATCCACTCCAGTTTTTCCACCTATACTACTGTCAACCATAGCAAGTAATGACGTAGGTATTTGTATAAATGAAATCCCCCTTAAGTAAGTAGCAGCTACGTAACCTGTTAGGTCACCTACTACCCCACCACCTAAGGCGATCAGAATATCTTTTCTGTCAAATTTCCAGTTTATAAGTTTTTCATATAGCAAATAAACAGTGTCAAGATTTTTATTCTTCTCACCAGCTTGGAAAGCAAAAGTATATACATATTTTGCATTATCCTTAATAATAGGCAAAACTTCATCCATATAATGTTTAGAAACATTAGTGTCTGACACAATGCATATCTTTTTATTATTGGTATTTAAATCAGCAAGTAAGTCATTTAAGCCATCAAAACTATTAGTAAGTAGTATAGGATAAATGGCTTCACCTTGATTTATCACTTGTATTTCTTTATTCATAATGGCCTCTAATCTTTATCATCATTTAAGTTGAAAAATTCAATGTCATAAGCACTTTTTGTGCTATCATCTGCATTAGAAGTGTTTTTATCTGAATCAAAAGTACTTTGGTTTTCTTGTTCTGGTTTTTCATCAACATTCTCTTCTTCAGATTCTTGTTCTTCTTCATGAATATGTACATGTACTTCTTGATTTTCATTTTCAGTTACTGCTTGTGTTTC
>CAZUDG010000009.1:4631-33216 GCA_964618775.1 uncultured Lachnospiraceae bacterium
CCGAACTATTATCTTCGTTTTCAGTTACTACTTGTGCTTCTGAACTATTATCTTCGTTTTCAGTTACTACTTGTGCTTCTGAACTATTATCTTCATTTTCAATTACTGTTTGTGTCCCTGAACTATTATGCTCAGCCCCACTATTAACATTCAGGTCACTTTCATTGTCAATACCTAGATTATTGCCATTTTTAGTGTTAGCTTCATCATTGCTTTTAGATTCTGCTTTATTACCATGTTCATCATCTTGGTTTTTTCTAAAAACAAGTCCAGATAAATTTGCTATTTGAATTTGAAAAGCATCACTTTCTAATAGTTCAAACTGTGCCTTAGATAGTTGTTTGAATTGTGCTTTGTATAATTCATATTGTTGTATTAACTCTACAGACTGTTGGCGAATTCTCTCAACCTCATCTTTAGAATCCCTTACAATTGAATTTGCCTTTAGCCTGGCTTCATCAACTATTACATTACTTTCTTTATATGCTGCTTGTCTTGTTTCTTCTGCAGCTTTTTCCGCAAGCACTAAAGCTTTTTGAAGAGTTTTCTCAATAGTCGTGTAATATTCTAACTTTTCTTCTAATTTAGAAACTTCTTCTTTTAAATTAAGATTATTTTTGAATAGATTTTCAAAATCAACTAAAATCTCTTCTAGAAAACCATCTACATCTTTTTTATCATAGCCAAATCCTGATTTGAAAGTCTTGCCTTGTATTTCAACTGGTGTAATCATAGCTTCCTCCTAAATGTATTTTAGTAACAAAATTCTTAATCTATCTTTTCTAGTTTTGCCCTCTTCACCTTTATATATAAATTTACCATGTCCTCTAATAGAAATAATATCATCTTCATCTAGATTATAACTATTAGAAAGAATCACTCTACCATTTATGAAAATTCTGCCACTAGAAATAAGACTTATAATTTTGCTTCTTGATGTTTTCATAGCTACAGATATAATAGAATCTAATCTATTAGATGTTATAGTACCCCTTATCTCTTCAAACTGAGGTTTAAAGGTGTCTGTATCAACTTTAGTTATTGAACAAGTAACATCTGTGTGCTTTACTTTAAATAAATTTTCCACAATAAATTCACTAATATTACTTAAGCAAAAGCAATAAGCTTCCCTATCTTTAACCAATATATCACCAGTAGTGTTTCTATCTAATCCTAATCCTAAAATCGATCCCAAGAAATCACGATGTGTTAATTTATCACTAAATTTTTTGTTAACTGGTTCAATATGAATACAGGAAATATAATCGCTATAATTTATATCCTCCTCATAACCTTTAAAAAAAACAATTTGTCGTTCTGCTCCTTCATAGCCACCATAACTTTCATAAGCTATATCAGGCAAATCTTTTTGTATAGAATGAAATATACTGATTTCATTCAGATTAAGGAAATCAGTATATGTTAAAAACTGCTTGTAGTATGCTGTTGTTCCTAACTCTTTAGTTCTTTTTATAAATATTTGTTCTTCTTTGTCTTGTTGCATTAATTCTAACCTTTCTAGTCACTATGTTGTAACAAAATCTATACTGTCTTTGGTACCTGGTACCATCACACACCTAAAACTCTTACGTCTACATTAAAAGAGAGAAAAAACGTTGTAAATAGTTAATTATTATAAAACTTATTACTGGTGAAAAATCTCCTATGTTTGATTTGAACATTGAATGTTTTAGTAGAAACCTAATTGGCTTTAGTAGAGGACCTGCAAGCTCTATAACCTTATGTCTTATCCAATTGTTATCAGGAAAAAATGACACAATTAAGTAAGCTAATATAATAAATTCTAATACTATAAAGAAGATATAAAATGTAGTATAAATTAACTTCATAATATCTAGAACTCCTTATTTAAAGTAGGTACCTCGAATCCATTGCTTTCTAATAATTCTAAATAATCACCTGAAATATCAACATTCTCTGGTGTAACAATAAATATGTAACTAGAAATTTGGTGTAGCTTACCATTAATTGCATATACACAGCCAGAAACAAAGTCCATTATACGTTGTGATATGTCAATATCAAAACCTTCTAAATTAATCACAGTTACTCTACCAGATATAAGAAGTTCACATATTTCTTGTGAATCTTCAAATGTCGTTGGTTTCATTATAGATACTTCAAAACCTTTTGGAACCGATCTAATTGGAACCACCTTACTAGAGTCATTTCTTGATCCTTTACTTCTTTTGCTAAAATTGGATGTGTCTTCCATAATGTCATCCTTTCCGCCGCGTTGCTTTGCACTTCTTTGTTCCCTAGCTGCCTTTTTAAGAGCCTTTTCTTGTTCCCTCATATCATAATCGTCATCATAATCGTTGTAAAAATCATCATCATCTTCATCATTAAGTTTGAAAAAATCTAGAAAACCCTTTATAACATTTGCCATAACATTCTCTCCTATAATATTATTTGTTACATTTTATATTAATTCTCATTATGTTGTTTGTTTAACAAAAAACTATTCCTGTAAAATCAAGGTTTATTGCTTATAATCTCTTTTGCCAAATATCCCTGTACCAACACGTACCATGGTGGCTCCTTCTTCAATTGCAATACCGTAATCATCAGTCATACCCATAGAAAGTGTCTCCATAGTCACATTATCAATGTTTTTGCCATCTATGTCAACAGATAATTGTTTCATTCTTCTAAAATATTGTCTATTATCTTCAGGATTGTCCACGAAAGGAGGTATGGTCATAAGCCCTTTAATATTAATATGTTTAAGCTTTGAGATATCTAGTATTGCCTTATACGCTTCTTCTTCCTTAAATCCATACTTATTCTTATCTTTAGCCATATTTACTTCAATTAAAACATCAACACTGATATCATGCTTTTTTGCTTCTTTTTCTATTTGTTTTGCTACTTTTAAAGAGTCAACGGAATGAATTAGTTTAACCTTATCTACTATATATTTCACCTTGTTTCGTTGTAAGTGGCCAAACATATGCCAAATAACTTCTTTATGTTTATCTTCCTTCATATCATCATACTTGGCAATCAATTCTTGAACTTTGTTCTCACCAAAGTTATATATTCCAGCGTCTAATGCTTCGTTTATCATACTTATTGGTTTAGTTTTGCTAGCTGCAATTAAAGTTACTTCTTCTGGATTTCTATTAGCCTTGTTACAAGCTTGGTATATCTTGTCATTAATAATTTTAATATTTTCTGAAATCATCTATATTATCCCTTTCTAATATTGCCTCTTAAATATGCCAATCCTTAATATATAATCTGTTGTTCGATACCCGTATCACCTACTAAAGCTATTTGGTCGTATACAGATATACCATAGGACGTTCCTTCTTCAACTATTGTATATTCTTCGCTTTCTTCTATAATCTCAATTCGTCTGAACACAGCATATCCTTTATTAACGTTATAAACGCCCTTCAGACTAGCTTTTTCATTTAGGCCAAGTCTTTCTCCTGCTTCAGATTGAATCCAACCATTTGGCTCGAAAAGAAGGGTGTTAACGTAAGAATAGTCTTCATCCTCAAAGAATATTTCAGTTGCTACAAACTTTAGTATTAGTTCATTTTCGTCATCATAAGTTTCTAAAACTAAACCAAGTTCATTAGAATCTCCACCCCTAGTAAAATACTCATGAGGTATCAAATAAAATTCTTTGTCAATTACTGCGGAAGCTGGAATTTTCAGCCCTGATGTATCATCAATGTTAATTTCTATTTTGACAAATCTTTGATCAACAAACTTCTCCATATAATCATCTAGAGTTATTTCTCCAAAATACTCACTGCCATTATTAAACAATGAAATACTTCCCGGACACTCTAGCTCTTCACCGACAAAGTTTAGTGTTACCTTATCAGAATCATCTTCACCGCTACTATGGTCTCTAAAATAATTATATTGTTCTTCATCTAATGGAATTATAATACTCCATGTGTTATCAGTAATTAACTTATAAGCTGGTGAATTAGTCTGATATATGTCATTATTACGAAGTAAAGTCTTGTTATAATTCTCCAAGTTAAAATGTTCTAAACTTATATCATTCTTACTTAACTTCTCATAATCGTCAATATAGTAAGTTATTATTCCATTTTCAAATGAATTAACCACCTGAAAATAATCACCATTACTCTCAATCATTTCAAGTGAATTTTGTTTCTGTTCATTCATTATTTCAATTGCTGCATTGTTTAAGTCATATTTCAAATCATAAACCGCAGTATAATTAGAGTCATCATACTTATCATTAAAATTGTTAAGTTCATGTTTTATTCTTGCTATTTCTTCATTGTTTAATGATCCAGTTTCTAACTCACTAGTTACTAGGGATGTTGTATTCTTGTTTTCATCAATTGAATATACAACAGAATTTTTAGAAACTCTGTCCCCATCCTTAAAATAATAATAAACATATCCAGCCATATTAGTATTATAAACTTCTTCATCTCGAAGAATCAGGCCATCAAAAACCGTCTCTTTAGCAATTGAACCTCTTCTCACCTCATAAATAGTTAAATGGTCTTTTGTAAAATAAAAATAAAAACTGACAACTATATATATAAATATAATCAAAAAAATTATATGGCCTAAATTAATTGATCTTCTCTTCTTGAATTTTCTAACATTATCTTTTCTCGCCAAGTAGTTGCTCCTTCCATTTTGCAATATAAATATAAAAACAGAATATATAATTTTATTAAATCTTAATCAAAACTAGAAATCTCAAGTCTTACTATTTAATCTGTATTCAAACTACATTATAATTTAAAAACCATGATAAATAAAGCCTTTTTTAACATTTTCTTATAAATGAACTTATAGATTAGACTATATTATAAGGATTATTTTAATTATATGTTTATGAGGATATATTTGGAAATCATAATATTGTTATTTCTATTTTATAAATATAACAATTGTTTTAAAAAATAATATATTTATGGATATTTTTTCTGTAGCCGGTAATAATAAGTATATGAAAAGCAATGTATCCACATAAATCTATAGAATGAAGATTGGAGAATAAACATGAAAACACTAGATTATACTGCCTTGGTTTTTGTAATTATAGGAGCACTAAATTGGGGCTTAATTGGATTATTTGAACTTGATCTTGTAAGGGTATTATTTGGAGAAATGTCTATGCTATCAAGAATTGTATATATTATAGTTGGCCTGTCTGGTCTATATTCATTATCTTTCTTTGGTAGAATTAGTAACAAAGAAAGTGATTATTAATTCTAATAAAGTATCATTAAGAAGTTTTTTTAAACTAAATATATAATATAATAATGGGGCGGGATTTAAATAATTCTACCCCTACTATTGACTTAGAGCCCAAAAAAGAGCAGATTTCACATCCTTATCAAAGGATGTGAAATCTGCTCTTTTATTATTAATATCTTCTTATTATATATATTTAATTATAAAGTTCTCTATTATAAAGCCACACTAACATACTGTTTAAGTGGGTCAGGTAAATCTTTTTCATTACAAGACATACTTATGATGAAATCCACAAAATATTTGTCTGAAAGCTTATTAAGTTTTTCAAATATAGGGATTAGTTGGTCCATATCTTGCTTCTCTAGGTGAGAAATATATAAGAAACTATCTAAATAAATAGCTTCAAGATCATGATCTTGAGAAATAATACCAGAAATAAAACCTAAAAATTCTTCGCTGTTATCTATGAGATATGCTTTAACATCAATTAAACGAACTTTATTACTTAATTCATACATATGTTTATTGCTTTTGTCGAGATAAACAATGTTCCCTTTTGCTTCTTCAACTGCAGAATTTACCTTATCAAGTAAAATCTTAGTCTTGCCTTTTCCTTTAGTGCCTAGTATTAACTGTATCATTGAAATCTCCTCCTTATAATAAAAGATATTGGTTAATATGTACAATATATAATATAACTGTAAAAATATTATATTACAAAATAGCACAAAAAACAACTATATAAAGTAAAATGTATATAAGTTATCCCAACTATAAAGTTCGAATCATTTTACTAAAATGTATATAAGTTTATCCCAACTATAAAGTTCGAATTATTTTACTAAAATGTATATAAGTTATCCCAAAATTAAAAATTACAATTATTCTATTAATCCTAATAAATAAGTCATTTGATCGTAGAGGCTGTTTCTTCCATTAGCCTCTAGTATTAATGATATATACTCATTATTATTACCATCATGACTATAAAGTATTAGACAATTACCTGCTTGTCTAGTTGTTCCAGTTTTACCGCCAACAACTGTGATATTATCTGGAGCAGTTGCATAACCAAGTAAATACCAGTTTGTATTAGTAAATTCTTGTGAGCTGGTGGAAGCATCTGCCTTCATATAATCAAAGGTAATACTAGGTTTTTTTATTATAGATTTGAATTCTTCATAGCTTAAGAGTTCATTAAACACTAAATATAGATCATAAGCTGTTGTATAATGATTATCATCATGCAATCCATGAGAATTAACAAAGTTTGAGTGTACAGCTCCAAGTCTTTTTGCAGCTTTATTCATTTCTATTGCGAATAGTTCCTCACTCCCAGAAATGTGTTCTGCAAGAGCTATACCAGCATCATTACCAGAGTAAACCAAGAAGATATTCAATAATGCTTCTAAGTTGACTTGGTCACCTTCTTCAAATCCAATTAAAATTGCTCCTGGTACACCTATATTACCAGCATTCTTACTTATAGTAACCATATCATCTAAATCCCCTTGCTCTAAAACTACAAGGGCTGTAATTAATTTGGTCAAACTAGCAGGATACATCTTATGATATATATCATCTGAATAGATTGCTTCATTATCTGTTTTATTAATTAACAGTGAAGATGTCGCAGTTATATTAACATCATCCACTATGGTTGATTTATCATCCCCATCATTAGGAATTACAGTTAAATTACTAGCCATAAATTCTGCAATTCCCATGTCAGACTGTAGGATGGAATCTTGTTTATTATTCCCAGACTCTTTATAATAAGATACTTGTACACTTGAGTTATCACAAGCTGTTATTGAAATCGTAAATATACTTAATAAGATAATAGAAATTAATTTTCTCATCATGCTTTATAATGTTCTCTCCAAGATAAATCTCCGCGTTCTACTGCCTTAATTAGCAGTTCTGCAGTTGCTAGATTAGTTGCAAATGGAATATTATGTGTGTCACATAATTGAATAACATCATTAACATTAGGCTCGTGAGATTTTGGAGTAAGAGGATCTCTAAGAAATATAAGAAGATCCATTTGGTTGTGCTCAATTTGAGACCCCATTTGTTGCTGTCCTCCTAAATGACCAGCTAAATATTTGTGTACACTTAAATTCGTTACTTCTTCAATTAGTCTTCCAGTAGTTCCTGTAGCATATAAATCGTGTTTACTAAGAATTCCTCTATATGCTATACAGAAATTTTGCATTAATATTTTTTTTGCATCGTGTGCGATTAATCCTATATTCATAATGCACTACCTCCTTCTCTTATTTTTTTGCAAACCAATGTTAAGCACTAAACCTATAGCTATCATATTACTAATTAATGAACTTAGCCCATAACTAAGAAATGGCAGTGGTAAGCCAGTATTGGGTAAAATTGCAGTCACCACACCTATATTAACAAAAACCTGAAACATGAGCATGCAAGCCACCCCAGTTGCAATAAGCATACCCATATAATCTGGTGCATTGTGTGACACAATTAAAGATTTCACAATAGTAATTATATATAACAATAATATAGTAAATGTCCCTATAAAACCAAAAGCTTCTCCCGCTACTGAAAATATAAAATCACTTTCAGATACTGGTACATACGTATCACTGAGAAGAGAGTCTTCTCCACCTTCTATAAGTTTACCTGTTAATCTACCTGAACCTATGACAGTTATTGAGTTCTCTTGTTGATACATTGTATCTTCATATTCTTCAGGATGTAAAATAGATAACACTCTTAATTGCTGATTTTTTGTTAAAATTTGTTGGTAATCTTGCTGAACATACCAAAACACTCCTAGTGTTAAGGGAATTCCAATAAGTAAAACTGGGAGAATTATTTTATAACTTAATCCTGCCGCATATATCATGATAACAAATATAAAAATAAATACTAGACTAGATGATAAATCAGGCTGAGATAATACCAAAAGAGTTGGTATTGCCATCAAAATTACAGCTAATATTATTGTAGATAGACTATTAATCTTATCTTTAAATATTGTAAAAAATTTAGCTAAAAATATTATCATTATTACCTTGCCAAGTTCTGAAGGTTGAAAAGTGAAATATTTTAAGTTCAACCATCTAGTTGCACCATATTCACCAACACCAAAGAACTTTACTGCTACTAATAAAACTATATTAATAAAATATAGTATTATAAAAAACTGTCCTATAAAATGATAATCAATTAAGGATACGATTATTGCAATTAAAAGTCCTGCAATTACTCCTACTATTTGTTTTTTAAGCAGTCCTTCACCTTCAGCCTGAGCTATGGATATAAGATAAACACCAATAGAACTTAGAATCATTACAAACACTACCAATGATATGTTGTAGTTCTTATAATCGTATTTGTTAAAATTAAACAGCATAACACCAATGCCTTTCTAGTTTTGCTTTTTCATATCTTTTATTGGAATATTAGCATAAAGCACAGGAACACTGCCATTATGTGAATCAGATTCTGTTTGTGAAATGTTAATCTCTAAACCTTCTGTATCTATTTCAATATATTTAGTAATTACATTAATAATATCATTCTTCATCTGTTCCATCAATTCAGGAGCAACTCCTGCTCTATCCGAAACCAATACAAGCTTTAACCTGTCTTTTGCTATATCTTTTGATGTCTTTTTTTTGAAAAAATCGAACAATCTCATTGTTAATTAATCCCCTTCCTTAGTTTGTAAAGAAACTTGCTAATTTTCTAAATAGTCCCTTCTTTGCAAATAAATCTAAAAATGGAACCTCTTCACCTAATATCCTGCGACAAACATTCATATATGCTTGGCCTGCTAAAGTGTCAGTACCAACCAAAGGTTCTCCTTGATTTGTTGAAATAACAATATTTTCATCATCAGGAATCGCACCAATGAGATCTATTGCTAAAATTTCTACAACATCTTCACTAGACATCATATCTCCGCGTTTTACCATATCAGGTCTAATTCTATTAACAATTAGATTAATTTTTTTCATTTCATTTGCTTCTAATAAACCAATTATCCTATCAGCATCTCTAACTGCTGATATCTCAGGTGTGGTAACAACTAATCCGCTATCAGCTCCTGCTATTGCATTCTTGAAACCTTGTTCAATTCCTGCTGGACAGTCCATTAGTACATAATCAAACTCTTCTCTAAGTTCATCAGATAATTTCTTCATTTGTTCTGCAGTAACTGATGTTTTATCTCTAGTTTGTGCTGATGGTAATAAAAACAAATTAGGATAACGCTTATCTTTTATAAGTGCTTGTCGAAGCCTACAATTGCCTTCTACTACATCAACTAAATTATATACAATACGGTTCTCAAGTCCTAAGACAACGTCTAAGTTTCTAAGACCTATATCCGTATCAACTAACACAACTTTTTTGCCTAGCTTAGCTAACCCTGTTCCAATATTTGCTGCAGATGTAGTTTTACCAACTCCACCTTTCCCTGAGGTTATTACTATTACTTCACCCATTCTTCATACTCCTCCATTATGTATATTTTATCGTTCAAAACATATAATAAATCGAAATTACAAACAATTAATAATTGCTCATTATCTCAAACTTATAAATTAATATCATTAATAGAATCTTTACTCAGTGGTTCTATGTATATATTACCAGATTCTAAAAAAGCGATTTTAGGCTCTTTTCCCTCTTCTCTTGAGGGTTCGTCTGGTGATCTTGCAATTGTATCTGCTATTCGTATTTGACCTGGTATCATATCTAAGGCAACAACAAATGAATTGGGATTACCTGATGCCCCGGCAAAAACAGTTCCTCTAAGAGTCCCAAGTACAACAATATTCCCTGTAGAAACTATACTTGCTCCAGGATTGACATCTCCTATTACAATAATACTAGTTTCAGATTCAAGAACTTGTCCAGACCTTAGGTTCCCTTTATAAAACTGCCCTGTTGTATTGGATAGTTCCATAAGCTTTTCGTCTAATGACTTCTTGAATATTTCTTCTCTTTTTTTGTCATTATCAACTATACAAATAACATGTAATTCAGTTTCTTCTCCAATGATATCAAGAACTTCTCTTTGTTCATCATTGTCTAATTCTCTACCTTCAAAACTGATTGCCATTTCTGCTTTTTCAAAGAACTTAGAAGATTCCTTGAATTTTTTTCTAATCTTTATCTTTAATTCAGGAAAACTTAATTCATTGTCTAATACAACAACAATACCATATTTGTTTCCCTTTATTATTACTGCATTATCCATTGAACCCTCCTATAATGTTTAATCTTCTTGCACCTAATCTTCAGGAGTTTCACCTTGTACAGATACTTGGTCTTCTCCATCTTCCGAGGATGATCCACCTTCCTCATTGCTATTCTCATCTATATTAAAATAAAAAGAGTAAACATCCTTAGCTAATTCTACAGCATTACCTGCTGCATGTCCATTAGGTATTACTACTGTAACTGAAATCTCTGGGTTTTCGTATGGTGCATATGATACATAGTTGGCATGGGTAGCATTATTCTTACTTACCTGTGATGTACCTGTTTTACCTGCTATGGTTACACCATGGTCTGCCAATTCTGCCAATGACCTACTAGTACCGCTAGTACCACCAGCCCCTGCTAAGTACATACCTTGTTGAACATAGCCCCAATGGCTATCATTAATTTCGTCTAAATCAGTATATTTAGCCTTATTCTCTACGTATTTTTCACCATCGAATACCTTATCTATTAATGTTAAATCAAAACGTTTTCCATTATTAGCTATTGTTGTAACATAAGTTGATAGCTCAGCTGGAGTAAACACGTTAGAACCTTGACCTATTGCAGAACGAACCACACTATCTCTAGATATTGAGGTGTAGGCTGTAGTTCCAAGTTCACTTTCAAGGTTGGTATCTCCGCCTTTTCCTAAGCCCATCAACTTAGAATAATAACCTAATGTATCCAAACCAAGAGAATCATTAAATCCATCTACTCCACTTCCAAGTCTATAACCTACTTCATAGAAAAAGTAGTTACAAGAAACTTCTATTGCTTCAACTACATTAACATGACCATGATTATTAAAATGGCACCTTGCATGGGGTGTAGTTTTAGTGAAAATGTACTCATCTTTGATTTTTTCATGAGGACTAATAACATTCTCCTCTAGTCCAGCTATAGAACTTACCATCTTAAATGTTGAACCAGGAGCAAGAGCCTCCCTAACAGCACGCGGATAGAGGGGTGATGTTAAGTTATTATCTAAATAATCAATATAATTATTACTATCATAACTTGGATAGGATACTAAGGCTTTAATTTTACCAGTATTAACATCTGTCACAACTACAGATGCAGAAAAAGGCTCTAAGCCAAGCTGTGCTGGTGTGATTTCTAAATCCCTAAGCTTGCCAGTAATAAAGGAATAAGAAGATGTTGATCCTGCTTTTAAATTAGCAACTTCTTCCTCGTTATATTCTAACACATCTTGGTCAAATAATAAAAGGCAAATTTCTGTTCCAGACAATTTGTAAGAATCTATTAAGTAATAATATAATAATTTATGAAAATCTTTATCCTTAGTCAAGTAATCTTTTAAATAATCAATTAATTTTTGATATAACTCGTCTGTATTATAATATTCATTATCTATTTGTAGACTATCCAGGTCAATCCAATTACTAGAAATGACATACTGTAAATACTTACTTAAACTGATCTTATCTTGCATATATTCATTGTGTACTTCATCACTAGTATTCACTTTATCTTTTACAATTACATTGTTTTTGGTAATGACATCATAAGCATAATCTAAATATTCATTCATTTCTTCAGAGAGATTCTTACTTGTGCTTGTACTATTTAATGCAAGAACAGTATCTAGTTGACCTAAAACTTCATCTAATTTATTTGAAAAGGTTTGATAAACCTGTTTTTCTAGGTCACTAGCATCATTTAATTGAAAATGATTAGTATTAATAATTTCATTATTAATAAATGCAAAATAGACATCATAAATAGGAATCCTTATATCCTTATCCGACACCCCTTTTGTACCAGCACTCTTACTATTATTGATTTTAGAAAGTAATATCTCAGATAAGTTTTTTTCTATAATATTATAGGTTTCCCTTTGTAGGTCTGGATCTATAGTCAAATAAACATCAGATCCAGCAGTAGGATCTTCACTACTAATCACTTCATCTGGATTACCTAGTCCATCCACTTTAATATTGGTAACACCTTTTTGACCAGTTAAAATATCTTCAAAGCTTCTTTCGACACCAGCTTTTCCAATTATATCAAATGAATCATATTTATTCTCATCTTCATTTTTTTTACCTTCTAATTCACTTTCATTTATTAAACCTGTATAACCTAAAATATGAGCAAAAGGCTCATTACTATCTATATAATATCTATTAGATTGTTTACCTATACTAACACCTTGTAACTTGGGTTCTCTTTCTTTGATGGCTACTAAGGTTTCATTATCTACATCACTACAAACTATAACAGGATTTTCAGGTGGCCACATAATATAAAGTTCATATCTAAGGGCCATAATCTCTAAAGATTCCTCTATAGAATAGTCTTCATCAATATAAAAACGATTATCTCTTAAATAATCGTATACTTCCTCAGCTGTAGCATCTTCACGTTCTTTTGTTAACTTTCCTTCTGCAAAAGCATTAGTCTTAAATGTTGTTAGTTCACTCCCGTTTACTGTGAATTCAAAATCCCCATTATCATAAGAAATAGGTAATACAACCTCAAGCTCATTACCGTATTCCTTTAATGTCTCTATTAAATATGATAATATATCATTTTTTTCTTTATTAGTAGTTGGTGCATCATGTAATTCAACTGTATATACCAATTCATTCCCTGCTAAGACTTCTCCATTGGAAGCTCTTATTAGACCTCTTGAAGCATCAGTGAAAAGCGTCTTTGTCTCTTGCAAGGTTGCTATGTCTGAGTTTTCTTGTCCTTCAATAATTTGTATTTCAAAAAGTCTATTAATTAAAACACTAAATAATAATATTAGTATTATAAAAATTGGTATTAGTCTAGATGCCAGTATTTGTTTTAATTTATCTAATATCTCATCAAACAAAATTATGCCTCCTTCTTAAGAATACCATCTATTTTGATATCTATAAAATATATTAGCCTATAAATTAAAATAGCTACAAGTGTTGTGTATACTATCTCTGGTAATCCTATTGTGATAAAATAATAAAAGATATTAAGCTTACCACGTAATAAAAAATTAAAAGTGTAATATAATATAAAATAAGCAAACTGGCTAAATCCTACTAAAACTACAGGAACTATTTTATCAGCCTTATTAAATATCTTGCCAGAATATCCGTTTATGTAGCCTATAGTCATATAAATGATAGCTGATACGCCAACTATATCACCATACATTAGGTCTATTAATAGACCACATATAATTCCTGTAAGCAGGCCTACCTTTCTCCCTCTTAAAAATCCTTGAGAAACTGTTAATATTAACAAGAGATTAGGTACAGTATCTGCAAGCTCAAACCATTGAAACACTGTAGTTTGTAATAAAAAACTTATAATAATTTCTATGAATATTATAATAGCATGTAACAAGTCCCTTACTCCTCGCTGTTAATATCTATTTTTTCTTTTAATTCAGTAATAATCAACACTTCTTCAATATTCTCAAAACTAACTGCAGGTACTAAATAAGCTGATTTAGTCATTTTGTTAGCATCTAATGTTATATCTTGTATATATCCAATTAAAATGCCTTGTAAATATCTATCACTTATATGAGAAGTAACAATCTCATATCCTTCTTCTATTTCTGCATCAATATTAATTTCTTCAATACGAATAACACCTTGTTCCATCAGTTCTAAATCCCCTTCAACAATACATGTATCAGAGGTTCTAATAAACATACCACTTACATTACTTTGATCATCTATAATTGTTCTAACCTTTGCCCAATTGGTCCCAACTTCTTCTATTATACCAACAAGGCCGTTACCTGCCATAACATTCATATTAACATCGATTCCATCACGAATTCCCTTGTCTATAGTAAATGTTGTAAACCAATTGTTAGGATCTGCCCCAATTACTCTTGCTGCAACTTTTGGATATTCTGCATACTTTTCATCTAGTTCAAACAAATCCCTAAGACGATCTAGTTCATACTTATCTTGAAGCAATAGTTTGTTCTCATAGGAAAGTGTATTGGCTTGTTCCTTTAAGATTTCATTCTCTTCCATCAAATCACTAATATTCTGCAACTTATCCCATTGGTCTGATATTGACTTGCCAACAGTATTAATTCCTTTTTGCATGGGAGATACAGCATTGCCAACAGCTGCTTTGACTGGTGAAACCTTTTCTGGGGAAATAAAAGATACAACCATAATAACAAGAAAAACAATGAATGCTACTATGAAAACATGCTTGGAATTTATATTAAATTTATTACGCCTCTTCATACGATCCTCACGCTCTATTCATTAAATATTAATGCATATTGTAATACCTAAACAAAATAATTTGATCTTATATTTTATTATTTCTTTTATCATTTTACTAATTAGCTTTACTAATCAATAAATTTGACTTTTTTAGATGAAATGGCTAGGTTAGATAGTTCTTTATCTTCAATTATTCTTCCTAGTCCATTAATAACTGTGTTCTCTGAATCGCTACATACATTTACTTTTAATCCAGTTTCTTTAGAAATCAATTTGTCCAGTCCAAGTAAAGGGGCTGAGCCACCAGTCACATATATACCTGTTTCTATAATATCTGAAGATATTTCTGGAGGGGTTCTCTCTAGGGTGTACTTGATAGCATCAATTATTGTATAAAGATGCTCTACAATAGATTCAAAAACCATAGCAGAATTAACTTCCATATTAACTGGCAGTCCACTAACCAAGTTACGACCAAATACTGAAATGCTTTGATCTCCATTTGGAAATGCAGCTGCTAATTGTTGTTTGATATTTTCAGCAGTTCTTTCACCTATTAGCAGATTGTAATTCTTGCGGACATAGGATTTGATGGATTCATCAAAACGATTACCTCCATTATTAATCAGATTACTTAAAACTATTCCACCTAAAGAAATCACTGAAACTTCAGTAGTATCTGCTCCAATATTGACAATCATATGTCCAATTGCAGAATTAACATCAAGACCAACCCCTACAGCATCTGCAAGAGGTTTTCTCACTACTTTAATGTCCTTAGCATTTGCATCTGACATAGAGATCAAGTCAATAAATGCTCTTTTTTCTACATCAGTTATATCCCAAGGAATAGCCACAATAAAATCTGAAGGAAACATTTTCTTTCCTTTATTCATTTTCTTATAAAAATAATTAATTAACTCTTGCATATCTGCTAAATCTGCAATAACTCCATTTCTAACTGGAAATGAAACCTTTATATTAGAAGGAGCCTTACCATACATTTCAAATGCCTCATTACCTATAGCTATTATCCTCTTTTTATTCCTGATTTTTTCTATTGCAACTACATTCTTTTCGTCTAATACGATTCCCTTGTCTTTTTGATACATTTTGATAGTACTAGTTCCAAAATCTATTCCATATATGTTTTTGGACATATATTTTCTCCTTTCAGCTAGCTACGTATATTATAAATAACCTTCTTCTCCTAAGCTTATATATCTATTATCTCCAATTATTATATGATCCATAAGCTTAATACCAACTAAATTTCCAGCTTCTCTAAGCCTTTTGGTAGAATGTATATCTTCCCGGCTTGGAGTAGGATCACCACTTGGATGATTATGCAGTATTATTATGTTCACTGCCTCATATTTTAGTGATGTGAGTAATATTTCTCTAGGAGATAATAAAGATGCATTCACTGTACCAGATGTCATCTCCATATCTTTTATCATCTTGCTTTTTGTATCTAACATAAGCAATATAACCTTTTCTTGTTGCAAATGACGTAAATCCTGCATATAGTAATTGGCAACTACTTCAGGATTAACAAATTGCATTGTATCTTTTTTTGTAGTCTTTGCCATACGCTTTGATAACTCAGTAAGACAAAGTAATTGAATTGCCTTAACTCTACCAATTCCGTGAATTGTCATTAACTCTTTTAATGTCATATAATTTAATCCAATTAAACCTGGATTATTAGGATTAAAGTTTAAAACCCTAGAAGCAAGATCTATTGAACGCTCACTCCTACTCCCAGTCCTAATAATTATAGCCAAAAGTTCTGCATCAGATAAGGCCATTGGTCCATATTTTTCACATTTTTCATAAGGTCTTTCTGTAACTGGTAATTCTTTAACAGTGTAGTGTTTTTTACTCATATAATTCCTCCATTTTTGTCTCTCTCCAAGAAAAAGAAGGAATTTTTATTATATAATTATAAATGCTTCCTATAGCTTTTTATAAACTAGTATGGAAAATACAACTCCTAATATACCTGCTATTGTTAACTTGATTGTTAATGCAAAGTCAAGAACTAACATCCCAATGTCTATTCTTAAAGTTCCACCATCTGAATTACCTATAACAAAATCCTTGCCATAGTTTAATAATGATAAATAAGGAATATCCCTACATAAATGTCCTATAAAACTTCCAACAACAATTCCTGCTAATATAATTAAAACAAGAACCCAAGATCTTTTCTCATACCTAGCCATTATATCTTCCCTTCAACATTTATAATACAACAATTTTAACACAATCTGCACTTTTTGTATACCAAAATACTAATTCAATCCTGGCAAATCTTTATTAAATCTTTATCGAATAGCTCTTGTAGTGACATTAAGATTCCATATTTTGCATGGTGCCAAGTTAAGCCACCTTGGAAGTATACATTGTAAGGAGGTTCAATTGGTGCATCTGCACTAAGTTCAATTGAGGAGCCTTGTATAAAGGCTCCTGCTGCCATTATCACATCGCCATGGTAGCCAGGCATTGGATAAGGAATTGGTGTTACATAAGAATCAACTGGAGATGCTTTTTGTATTCCCTGACAAAATGCAATTACCTTGTCAGCATCACCAAGAGTCACTGCTTGTATTATATCATGTCTTGTTTGGCTTCCATTAGGATTTACTGCAAAGCCTAGTTTTTCATATATATTAGCGGCATAGATAGCTCCTTTGAGTGCTCCTGATACGACTTGGGGAGCCATAAAAAACCCTTGGAATAGTTGTCCATTAAGACCCAGACTTGGTCCTACTTCTTTGCCAAGTCCCGGTGAGGTAAGTCTAATGGCCGCATTTTCAACGTACTGTGTTTTACCTACAATATAGCCACCTGTTGAAGCTAATCCTCCTCCTGGATTCTTAATTAAAGAGCCTACAACAAGGTCTGCACCCACATCAGAAGGCTCAATAGTTTCAACAAATTCTCCATAACAATTATCTACCATACAGATTAGGTCTGGTTTTACCTGCTTAACAAATGATATCAAGTCTCCAATTTGCTTCACAGACAGGGTCTTTCTAGTATCATATCCCTTTGATCTTTGTATAGTAATTAGTTTTGTATTAGGTTTTATTACTTTCTTTATTCCTTCATAATCAAAACTGCCGTCTTCTAGTAAATCAACTTGTGTATATGTAACCCCGTATTCAGCTAAAGAACCATTAGATGGGCGTATTCCTATTACTTCTTCTAATGTATCATAGGGTTTACCTACAGGGGATAAAAGCTCATCTCCTGGCCTAAGGTTTCCTGAGAGGGCAACATTTAATGCATGGGTACCACTGGACATCTGGGGCCTAACTAAGGCATCTTCAGCATTAAATGCAGCTGCATATACCTTTTCCAAATTGTCTCTACCTAAATCATTATATCCATAGCCAGTTGTTGAAGAAAAATGTGCTTCACTTAATCTATTGTCTTGCATTGCTTTTAAAACTTTAAGTTGATTATATTCTGCTACTTTATCTATTTTCTCAAAACGCTCACTTAGTTCTTCTTCAATAGGGTTACAAAAATCAAGTACTTCCCTACTTATATGCATGTCATTGTAAAATTGCTTTAAACTATTGTTCATATATTTTCTTCTTTCTTAGTTAGGTTTATGTCCAACTTATGTTCTTTTGCTATTTTGTCTTATTATATAAATATCTTCTTTAATTTCAATTCTTCAAGTATTTTATCTATAATTAAATCTTCATTATATTCTAACTCACTTTTATCTATCCATGTTACTTCTTTTTCCCGTTTGAACCAAGTTATTTGTCTTTTAGCAAAGTGTCTGGTATCTCTTTTTAGTGTATAAATAGCATCCTCAAGAGATGACTTGCCTTCTAGATATGAAATTATTTCTTTATAACCAAGTCCTTGCATGGATATCATATCTTTACTACATCCATAAGATAGTAAACCTTCGACCTCACCGATTAGCCCCTCTTCAATCATTTGATCAACACGGGCATTAATACGCTTATATAAGTTTTCACGCTTGTCATTAAGTACAATATATGAAAAACTATAAGGTGATTCATTTTGTCTTTGCTCTTCATTGTGGGCAGAGATTTTTTCCCCTGTTTCACTATAATATTCAAGGGCTCGTATCACCTTTTTCAGATTGTTAGGATGAATCTTGTCAGCAGATTCTGGATCTACTTCTTTAAGCATCCCATGAACAAAGTCCCTACCCTTGTCTTTTGCGATTTCCTCTAATTTATTCCTATAAGGTGTATCTTCTTTGGAATCTTCAAAGTCAATGTCATAAAGAAGTGCCTGAATATAAAATCCAGTCCCACCAACAATTATCGGTATTTTATCTTTTTCATAGATTTCATTCATTGCTTCCTGAGCATAAGTTTTGAATTTAACTATATTAAACTCTTCTTTTGGATCCAAAATATCAATAAGATAGTGTTTTACTCCATCCATTTGTGAAGGAGTGATTTTTGCAGTTCCAATATTCATTTCTTTATATACTTGCATGGAATCAGCAGATATAATCTCCCCATTAATAGCTTTGGCTAGTTTAGTGGAGATTTCTGTTTTTCCTACTGCAGTTGGTCCAGTTAAAATTACAAGTGGTTTTTTCATAAATTTATCATAATCCTTCTTTTATAATAATCCTATAATATTTTATAAAACTCGTTTAAATTTCTTCTCTAGTTCATATTTGCTAATAGCAATCATTGTTGGCCTTCCATGAGGGCAGTAATAAGGGTTTTCTAGTTTTAATAAAGAATCAATCAGACCAGAGACTTCTCTTACTGATAGCTTTTGATTTCCTTTAACAGCAGCCTTGCATGATATAGATGCTATTTTATCCACAAGTACTTCCGCTTTTGAATTATATACCTCATCAGTCAAATTATCAATTAATTCTATAAAGATTTCTTTTTGAGCTAATCCATCTAAATCACTAGGTATTGCCCTGATTGCATATTCATTCCCACCAAACTCTTCTATTTCAAATCCAAGTTTTTCAAATTCCTCTAAAGATTCAGTGAGAACTTCTTGTTCTCTCATACTAAAAGTTAATATTATTGGTGGATTTAGATTCTGAGTTATTATATTCTTTTCTTTATAATCTTTAAGTATCTTTTCATAAAGAACTTTTTCGTGAGCGGCATGTTGATCAATTATATAGAGTTTTTCATCATATTCAATTAACCAATAAGTAGCAAAAACTTGTCCAATTATTCTATGGTCTTTCATTGCCTCTTCTGATAAAAATGAAAGCTGTTCTGCATCTTCCCTGATTCTTCTTTCTTGCTCAATAATCTTATTAGGGTCCTTAACTGCTTCTCTTAGCTTACCAATTTCAGTATCACTGATTTTTTGTTCTACTTGGTGTCTTGTTTCAGGTGAAATATCTTCACCTGAATATCTTTCTACACTTGTAGCATTGTAATTATAAGTATAATTTGAAGTATTATTTGGTTTTTTTCCTAAGCTATCCCTTGAAACATTATCAAACCTATCTCTATCCAATGAAGTCTGCAAGTTTTTATTTTCTTTTATTCTTTCCTCTTCAAATGGTTCAGGTGGCCTATTAACATTTTTAGGTGTTTCTTTTTCTTTTACTAATTTAACCTGACTAATATGTTCTTTGTTTTGCAATACATCTTTAATACTATTATAAACAAATTCATAGATATCATTAGCATTTTTGAATCTCACTTCCAGCTTTGTTGGATGTACATTCACATCTACAAGGTTTGGATCCATTTGCAAATGTAGAGAAGTGAAGGGGAACTTGTGATTCATTGAATATGGTTTATAGGCATCTTCTATTGCTTTTGTAATGATTCCACTTTTTATATATCTTCCATTTAAGAAATAATTTTCAAAATTCCGATTACCCCTAGAAACCTTAGGTTCACCAATAAATCCTCTAATAGAAACCTCATCATTTTCAGCATTTACAGGGATTAAATTAAAGGCAATTTCCCTACCATAAATATTATAAATAATGTCTTTTAAATTACCATTTCCAGATGTATGTAGATTCACTTTGTTATTATTAATAAATTTAAATGATATATTAGGATGAGAAGCTGCTAACCTATTAATTAAATCACTAATATATCCGGCCTCTGTAGTAGGAGTTTTTAAAAACTTTCGTCTAGCAGGTGTATTAAAGAACAAGTTCCTTACTATAATGGTTGTTCCATTAGGGCAACCAATTTCTTCAGGTTCTTCATGGTCCCCCCCAGCTATTTGATAACGTATACCTGTTAATGAATTAGAGGTTTTAGTAATTAATTCAACTTGAGCAACCGATGCGATACTAGATAGTGCCTCACCACGAAATCCTAGACTTGAAATATTAATCAGGTCAAGAGCAGTTTCAATTTTACTAGTGGAATGCCTTAAAAACGCATTAGCTATATCTTCTTTTGCTATACCTGATCCATTATCAGTCACACGAATAAAATCAATCCCACCTGATTTGATTTCTACTGTTATAGCACTAGATTGAGCATCTATGGCATTCTCAACTAATTCCTTAACGACAGCTTGAGGTCTTTCTACGACTTCACCGGCTGCTATTTGATTTATTGTATTTTGATCAAGTACATGGATTTTTGACATCATATCACCTTTCGTTCTATGGTTTTCATAATTGCGAAGTTTTTGTATGAGCTTCCGGGACCTGGTATAAGAGTATAATAAGGGTTCCGTTGTTTCGGATCACAAAAGTCACCCTTATTATACTCTTATACCAGGTCCCTATATATCGAATAAGGAGTTCCCAATTATATACACTAGTTTATCTGTCTTTAGCTTTTTTCTGTAATTGAAGCAACTTGTTTAGGGCTTCAATTGGTGTAATATCATTGAGGTTTATATGTTTTATTTCATCTATGATGTCGTCATTACCATGATAGTCAAAGATATTCATTTGACCTTCTGTGATAAAGTTAGATTTTTTTGCTTTCTTTGTTACTTTACCAGTTGTAATGTCGTCTATTTTTAAATCGCCATTGTCTATGATATTAGTACCTTTTACATCTATGCTTTTTACTTGTTCTGTGATGTCATTCTCACTTATTAGTTCTGATATTTCATTGGCTCTTTGAATAACGTTGTCTGGAACTCCGGCAAGCTTGGCTACTTGAATTCCATAACTTCTATTGGCACCGCCGCTAATAATTTTTCGAAGGAATACTATATCATCACCTTGTTCTTTTACTGCAATACAGTAGTTGTTGACACTGGATAGTTTGCCTTCTAATTCAGTAAGTTCATGATAGTGGGTGGCAAATAGCGTCTTTGCACCAAGGGTTTTAGAATTATTGATATATTCGACAACAGCCCAGGCAATACTAAGGCCATCAAATGTACTTGTTCCTCTTCCTATCTCATCTAATATCAGCAAGCTGTTTTTGGTTGCATTATTTAAGATGTTGGCTACTTCTGTCATCTCAACCATGAATGTACTTTGACCAGAAGCCAAATCATCGGATGCTCCTACCCTTGTAAATATTCTGTCTACCAGACCAATATCCGCAGATGATGCAGGTACAAAGCTTCCTACTTGTGCCATTAGTACTATTAAGGCAACTTGCCTCATATATGTTGACTTACCTGACATGTTTGGCCCTGTAATAATTGATATTCTCTCGTTGTTGTCATCTATAAAGGTATCATTGGATATAAACATATCGTTGGATATCATCTTCTCAACAACGGGATGGCGACCATCTTTAATATCAATAAAGCCTTCATCATTAATATTAGGGCGAACATAATTATTCCTTTGTGCAATTAAGGCCAGTGATGTAAATGCATCAGTTTTTGCTATAGCCTTAGCTGTTTTTTGTATTCTTTTAACTTCATGGGCAATATCATCTCTTATCTGGCTAAACAAATCATACTCTAAACTATATAGTTTATCTTCAGCATTTAAAATAATATCTTCTAATTCCTTAAGTTCTGGAATTGTATAACGTTCAGAGTTTGTTAGGGTTTGCTTTCTTGTCCAGGATTCAGGAACCAAATCTTTATTGGCATTTGTAACTTCAAGGAAATAACCAAAGACCTTGTTGTACTTAATTTTTAAGTTTCTTATTCCTGTAGCTTCTTTCTGTTTGGATTCTAGTTCTGCAAGCCAATCTTTTCCTTCGGTTTTTGCACTTTTTAGACGGTCTACTTCCTTATTAAAACCTTCTTTTATTATGCCTCCCTCTCTAACAAGAATAGGGGACTCTTCTATAATTCCTCTTTCTATTAAATCCCATATATCTTCTAAATTATCCATACTTTCATTAATAGAATTCAACAAGGAGGAATCAAGTTGATTTAGCAAGTATTTGACATGGGGAATCATGCTTATAGATGTTTTAAATGATATCAAATCCCTAGGGTTTGCTGATTTATAGCTTATACGACCAACCAATCTTTCCAAATCATATATTGGATTAAGGTATTCCCTAAGTTCTTCTCTAATTGTTCCATTATTATTAAGTTCTTCAATTGCATCTAGTCTATGATTTATTTCATCTTTATTGACCAAAGGTTGCTCAACATATGAGCGAAGCAGCCTTGCACCCATGGCAGTTCTTGTTTTATCTAAAACCCAAAGAAGAGAGCCACGTTTTTGCTTTTCTCTCATTGTTTCAACTAATTCTAAGTTTCTTCTAGTTGATGAATCTAAAATCATATATTTATTAGTTAAGTAAGGTGTAATTCTTGTTAAATGAACAAGGCTTGTTTTTTGAGTCTCAAATAAATATTGTAGCAAAGAGCCTGCAGCAATCCTACCAATAGTAAAATCTTCTAAACCCAAACCATTTAAGTTAGCCACATTAAATTGTTCCTTTAGTGCCCTTTCACAAGATTCCTCTTCAAAAAACCTAGATTCCAAATAGGACAGTGAAATATTTGTTCTCTCAGTTAATTCATCTATAGGAAAACTAGAAACAGCTAGAGTACTATTGCTAATTATTTCAGTTGGTGAGAATTTATTGATTTCATCCATTAATTTTGAATCAGTATCTACTTCTGTAACATAGAAATCCCCTGTTGAGATATCTACAATAGACACGCCATATTCTGTTGTAGTATGTACAATACACATAAGGTAATTATTCTTAGTCTCTTCCAAAGAATGTGGACTAAAGTTTGTACCTGGTGTGATAACTCTAACTACCTCTCTTTTAACTATTCCTTTTGCTTCTTTTGGATCTTCTACCTGTTCACATATGGCAACCTTGTAACCTTTTTTTATTAATTTATTAATGAAACCATCTGCAGAATGATGGGGAACCCCTGCCATTGGAGCCCTTTCTTCTAAGCCACAGCTTTTGCCAGTTAAGGTGATTTCTAATTCCTTTGATGCTATTTTAGCATCTTCAAAGAACATTTCATAAAAATCTCCCAACCGGTAAAACAAAATACAATCCTTATAATTTTCCTTTATTTTAACATATTGTTGCATCATCGGCGTTAACTGAGCCATCTATATTCGTCCTTCCAGCTTTATCATAAGTAGTGTTATTTTTAAATCATAATAAATATTTTATTATATTCAATAAACAGCCTTAATCCATTCTTATCTATTCAAATCTAATTCTATATTAATTCCTTATAGTTTATTCAACTACATCATCAAGGAGATTATCTCCATCTGCAGCAGATGTGGCAAGATCATCACATCGTTCATTCTCAGGGTGGCCTGCATGACCTTTTACCCAGTGAAATGATACATTATGAGGCTCTTTAGCCTTTAATAACCTTTTCCATAAGTCAACATTCTTAACGTCTTCGTTTTTACCACGTTTCCAACCTTTTTTAATCCAGTTATCTATCCATTTTTGATTAAATGCATTCACAACATATTGTGAATCAGAATAAAGGTCTACTTCACATGGCTTTACCAGTGACTCTATACCAATTATTGCTGCCATTAGTTCCATTCTATTGTTAGTTGTATTTTTATAACCTGCAGAGTATTCCCTTTCATGTTTTTCACCTTTTGGATCAATATAACTTATTATTGTTCCATATCCGCCAGGCCCAGGATTACCTTTGGCTGAACCGTCTGTATAAATATTAACTTTCATCTTCTTCTAATTCCTCCGCCTTGATTTATTTCACAATTAGCAAATAATACAATCTATCTTACAATATTCTTTTATATTTCTATATAATTACTGTGGTTTACACAAAAACCAACTCTTATTACCTTAAGAAAACCTCCATACATTATTCAATGAAATTCTGAATACCTGGAGGAATCGTATATAGATATACATAAATAATATTAACAAATATGAGGAGTAAAGTAAACACACTTTAAAAAACACTTAAAAAAGGTCATCACTTAAAGTGATAACCTTTTTTAATACCTTCTAAATATCTTTATTTATATGATAATTAATATTATATCACAGTTTTACAGATTAGGAGCTCTATAACTAATCATGTATATATCTAACAACCTTAATAGGTGTGTCATAATATGCATTTGATATTATTATACCAGTTCTAGGACTGCTGGCATGGATAATTTGTCCATTACCAATATACATTCCTACATGGTTTATATAACTACCATTACCATAGAAGAATAAATCTCCAGGTCTTGCATCGGATGCACTAATACTTGTTCCTGATACAGCTTGACTTCTTGAAACTCGAGGTATTGAATATCCAAAGTTTCTATAAATTGCTTGGGTATAACCTGAGCAGTCAACTCCACTACCTAGTCTTGTACCACCCCAAACATAGCGTCCACCAAGATATTGTCTAGCAAATGATACCATTTGTGCCCTTACTCCTGTTGTGCCAGTTTGTAATTCTTCAATAGAAACTCCATGCTCTAATTCATATGATAAGTCTATAAACTCACTTGCTACAAAACCTTCTTTTGAACCAACTTTAATTTTTATCCAATCAGGTGTAAATTCATCTAATTCAACAACTTCAACTTCTGCACCTTCTGCTAACAAATCAATTGTGTCAGATATTAGGCTAGCCTCTTCTCTAACTCTAAGAGTACTTGCACCTGTAACTATTCCTACTAAAGAAGCCACTTCTTCAGCCTTTTGCTCTGCTTCTTCTCCAGTAAGTAAATAAGAAGAATCAACATAACCTTCTATTTTGCCTGATTTTATCTTGGCCCATCCATTGTCTTCAATTTCTATAATTTCACAAGCACCATCTTTAGGCAGTTGTCCAACTTTTGAATTATCTTCACCTGGTCCTTTTCTAACATTAAGTGCTTCGGACACATTTGCAATTCCAAGGTTATCATATCCAGTATCATATTCTATATCAAAATTAATCAATGCTCTGTCGTAATATTCATTAATTACTTTTGACATCCCTGCAACAGCCTGATCACTAACATAAGGACTAGCTTCAACTTGTCCAACATTTAATGAAAATGCAATGGCTCCCGCAAAACATAAAGCAGTTACTTTTTTGAAATTCTTATATCTCATTGTTTACTCCTTCAATTATGTTTAGCATAATTCTTATGTGAAACATAATTTTACCAAACATAATTTAAATTAAATATTGATATAAACAATCAAATGTTAATTATTTATATCAAATTGTTACAGAATTATTAAATATTTCCTCATTATTATAACAAGCCATTATATTATTGTCAACTAATAATTATATTTTATTTGCTAGTGCAAATTGCAAGTCAAAAAACCAGGCATTTTGGCCTATTACTTGTTTGGTGTAAATTACCAAACTAAACAAATATTCCAAATACCTGGTTTTTATTAACTTAATTCTATATACTTGTAAATCCTTGATTTGTTAAAAATTTTATTACTATATTTTTTATAGTGATAAACATCTTAACATTAAATTATAATACAAATAATTCCCCCATTACTATCATTTATAATTTTTTGCATTGTGTCTTGTAATTTAACTTGGCTATCATCATTTAATCTATTTACCTTGGTTTGAATTCCGTCATCTATTAATTCACCAACTGTTTTTCCATATATATTTGCATCCCAAATACCATTTTCTGAATCTTGGGTACTTTCAAATATATAATCCCTAAGACTTTGTGCTTGTTCCTCAGTTCCTACAATTGGTGCTATTTCAGTTATAATATTAGCCCTTATTAAATGTATTGAAGGAGCTGTTGCTTTAAGTTTTACTCCATATTTCCCACCATGTTTCATAACTTCTGGATCTTCAATGGCAATTTCATCTTGCCTTGGCCTTACAACACCGTAGCCCTTAGCATCAACTTGGGCTAAAGCGTAGCTAACTAATTCATATTCGTTTTTCTTTGAGGCAAGTTCTTTTAATGTTGCAACAAATTCATACTCATCTTCTATTGGCATACCAACTAATTCACTTAGCACTTGATAATAATATGTATCGTCAAAAGCAATATTAACTCTTACCTTTCCATTTTCCATATGTACTCTATCTATTTTGAATTTATCTACATATTGGCTTTGCGTAACAAAACTTTCATTTTTAACATCTTCCATTAAACCAATATTATCTAATATTTCCTTAATTGATTCTATCAAATCTAGTTTTAACCAATGAGAATCAGGTAAAATTTCTGCCCATTTTGGCATAAAGAAATCTATTTCTGCAACTGGAAATACTGAAAGAATATTAACCATAATATTGTTAATATCGTCTTTTTTAAGTTGTTCACAGTTAACTGGCATAACCGTAGTATCATATTTTTGTGACAAATCATTTGCCAGAGCGATGGTTTGGTCAGAGTATGGTCTGGATGTGTTTAGTAAGATAATAAATGGCTTGCCAATACTCTTTAATTCTGCAACTGTTCGTTCTTCTGGCTCTATGTAGTTTTCTCTTGGAATGTCACCAAAACTTCCATCTGTAGTAACAACTATACCTATAGTAGAATGGTCGTTAATAACCTTTTTGGTACCTATTTCCGCAGCCTGGGTAAATGGAACTTCGGTCTCGAACCAAGGTGTCTTAACCATACGTTCTTCTTCATTTTCAATATGACCTGTCGCCCCTTCAACCATATATCCTACACAGTCAATTAATCTAATGTTAACTTTTGCATCCTCACCTAACATGATTTCTGCCGCTTCTTTTGGTATGAATTTAGGCTCTGTAGTCATGATTGTTTTGCCAGCTGCACTTTGTGGTAATTCATCAATAGCTCTTTCTTTATTATGTATATCTGAGATGTTTGGTATAACTAATAAGTCCATAAATCTTTTAATAAATGTAGATTTGCCTGTTCTAACTGGACCCACAACTCCTATGTATATGTCACCGCCTGTCCTTGCCTTTATATCATTATACACGTCAAATATTTTATCTGAACTGCTTGCCGTAATTGTTGATTCCAAATAATTACCTCCCTTTACATTATATATTTAACTATTCTACATTTAAACTTATGCTAATATGAATTAATTCATGACATTGTATTTTATTTAAACATATTATAGTGTTAAATTCATATGAAAGATTAATTGATATCCATTTACTATTGGTAAAAGAAGAAATATTATGGTGAGTATAGAAACAAAAAGGGCATGAGATTTATCATGTTTGAATAAACATAACAAATCTTATGCCCTATTATATAACCTTTTATTATTTGTTTTATTAATCAATATTTATTAATCTACATCTTCATCATCTATATCATCAACATTTAAAAACTCAAATATATCTTCTAATGAAGCATTTTCTAAATCAGATACATAATCATTCTCTTTGTTTTTCTTTTCAACTGCTTTACCTGAATCTGATGAAGAACCTTTTTCTTCAAAAGTTTTTTTAGTTTCTGATAGTTTTTGAATTTCTTTATCTTCTGATGAACTTTGGGTTTCTTTTGCTTCCGGTGACCTTTGAGTTTTTTCAGGTTTGTTGGTGTCAATATTGTCTTCAAC
>CAZUDG010000010.1:0-17500 GCA_964618775.1 uncultured Lachnospiraceae bacterium
TCGCCACCGTCAGATTTTGAGTCTGATGCGTCTGCCATTCCGCCACATCCGCTAACTCAACACAAGGTATTTTATCATAATATTTTAAATATATCAAGATAATAATTTTTTAAGTCTAATAGCATTTATAATCATTTATTAATCATCATAATCTGGAAACTTCTTCATCAATAATTGAATTAACATCATAACTGATAAACCACCGATAAAAGCAATAACTACAGCAATAATATTCCCTGTTCCAACTGGCCAACCTGGATATATTTCTCCCACAGAACCCAGAATAAAACCAAAAATCAGAAGATAAGTTGGTGTTGGATGTTCATTCATAGAGTATTCTAGTATTTTTGTTGTTAATAAAACACCTACAACTACACCTATACCTAAAGGAATAATAAATCCTAGGTCAAAGTTTTTAATTGCCATTAGGGTATCTTCGTAAAGGCCAAGTGCTAGTAATAAGAATGATGTTGATATGCCTGGTAAAATAAGTGCTACTGCAATAATAATTCCTGCAACTAATATCATTGTTAATTTTCTGACTGTTGAACCAGAAAAATCAAATAATGAACTGGATTGTCCATAGGTCATAATATATCCAACAGCAAGGCCTCCTATTAAAAACAATATGTGAAATGGTTTAAATTGATCCCATCTTATTCTTTTAACAATGGCACCCATTCCTATAATTATGATTCCTAAAAAGAAGTAAGCCATTATAAATGGATACCTTTCTAGCAACCACAGCATTGCAGAAGAAAATAATAATAAGCCTAGTACTCCGCCAATAACTAGCTGTATCATCATTTTAATGTGTATAAATTTACGACTTATTAAAGCACTAATTGATTCAATAGCTCTATCATAGACTCCAAGTATAATCATCATAGTACCACCTGACACTCCTGGAACTATTGTAGAAATTGCGACTAATATTCCTTTAAAAATATTTATCATTGCCCTAATTTACCTCTTTCATAGAATTGTCTTGTTTTATATTATATATCTGTCTTTACTCTTCTATTAATATTTTTTGAATATCTAGTAATAGAATTTGTCTGTTATTATTGTTTCCTATTCCAAATATATAGGCCCTATTATCAGGCTCAGCCTCTAATACTAGAATTCTCTCATTTAAGGTTTGCAAATATTCCTTTGTTTCAGATATAAACATATCTAGATATTGACTTAAGTCCATATAATACCCCTAGCTGTATAAAGTTAGTCAGAAATAACCCTGCTTTTTATGCAGGGTTAAATAACTCAACATAAAAATAGAGTTGTTGTCTATTGATTTTTATTTGTTTTTCTTTTTCTTTTCCTCTTTTTTTACTTGTTTTAATCTCTCTATTTCTTCAAAAACTACATTGTTTAGCACTTTAATGTAGGTACCCTTCATTCCAGAAGATTTTGATTCTATTATTCCTGCACTTTCAAACTTCCTAAGAGCATTTACAATAACAGATCTTGTGATACCAACCCTATCTGCAATTTTACTAGCAACTAGAATACCTTCATCCCCATTTAATTCATTAAATATATGGATTATTGCTTCTAACTCAGAATAAGATAATGTAGAAATGGCAGATTTTATAATCTGAATTTTTCTATTTTCGATTGCGTTTTCTTCCTTAATAGACCGCATCATTTCTAGGGCAATGACAGTTGCACTATATTCAATTAAAATAATATCTTCTATGTTATATTCTTTATTTGTTTTATATGCGAATATTGTTCCTAGGCGCTCTCCAGCTATATCAATAGGAGTTACAATTGCTTTATACTGGTCAATTAGATCTGATTCAAAGCCTAGTGTTAAAAGATTGATATTCTCTTGTGTTGATAGGATATTTAAAAAACGTTCGTTTAGTAAGGAATCTGTCTTTGCTCCAATTTCACTTGTGATTAAGTGATTAATAATATTAATCTTTTCGTAGTTTTTTACCCCTAATATTTTACCTTTTTTGCTAATTACTATTACGTTTGATTCTAGTACACCCCCTAAAACCTCACAGATATCATCAAAAACTAACTTACTTGCATCGGTATTTGCATTATGTAGTAGTTTGTTGATTTTCCTTGTTTTGTCAAGTAATTGTACACTCATAAAACCCTCCACTATCCCATATTGGTGCCCATCTTTATTCTTCTGTATTCTTTTGTTTTTCCATTGCTACCTTTTCTTCTAGATCATCTTTACTAATAACATATCCACATTCCTCATCATGACAAACTACTCTTTTACCTTTTTCTAACATGTATCCGCTACAATTTGGACATTTGTGTTTTGAAGGTTTTTGCCAAGTCATAAAATCACAATCTGGATTATCTTCACATCCATAATACCTTCTTCCCTTTTTAGTCTTCTTGACAACCACATCTTTACCACACTTTGGACAATCCACTCCAATTTTTTCAAGGTATGGCTTTGTGTTTCTACATTCAGGGAAACCTGGACATCCTAAAAACTTTCCATGGGGTCCATATTTAATTACCATATTACGTCCACATTTTTCACAAATAACCTCTGTGACTTCATCAGCAATTTCGATTTTTTCCAGGTTCTTTTCTGCACTCTCTACTGCCTCTTCAAGGCCTGGATAAAAGTCTCTAATAACTGTTTTCCATTCAATTTTGCCATCTTCTACGTCATCTAGCCGGGATTCAAGATTGGCAGTAAAGTTAACATCAACTACAGTAGGAAATGCCGTCAACATAATATCGTTAACTATCTCACCAAGCTCTGTTACAAAAAGATTCTTTTCTTCTTTGGTTATATATCTTCTGTAGGTAAGGGTTGATATAGTAGGTGCGTATGTACTTGGCCTACCTATACCAAGTTCTTCTAAAGTTTTTACCAAAGAAGCCTCATTATAATGGGCAGGTGGCTTAGTAAAATGCTTTGAATAATTAATATCATTGAATGTTAATTTTGTGTCTTTATTGAAAGATGCAAGAATTTGATTAGTTTGTTTTTCTTCTTTTTCTTGTTTATAAACTGATAAATACCCTTTAAATACAAGTTTTGATGTAGTAGCAGTAAAACGATATCCATTAGCAGTGACTTTTATGGCTATAGTTTCATATTTTGCTGGCTTCATTCTACTTGCAACAAATCTTTCCCATATTAATTTGTATAAACGGTATTGGTCTCTACTAAGCGAATCTTTTATTTCAAGAGGTGCCAGGCTTACAATTGATGGCCTAATTGCCTCATGAGCATCCTGGGAATTCTTTTTGTTACTAGCTTTTGCTTTTCCTGCTACAACAAAATCTTTACCATAAGTTTCTTTAATATATTCCTTAACATTGGCATCAGCCACATCAGAAACACGTGTTGAATCTGTACGTAAGTAAGTTATTAAACCTACAGTTCCATGATCTTTTATATCAACACCTTCATAAAGTTGCTGTGCAATACGCATTGTTTTGGCTGCAGAAAAATTCAGGCCATTAGAGGCTTGCTGCTGCATTGTTGAAGTTGTGAAAGGTAATGGTGATTTTTTAGATCTTGTAGACTTCTTATATTCAGAAATATTATAATTTTCATCTTTAATATTGTCTAATATTTCATTTAATTGTTCTTGTGATCTGATATCAATTGCATTACCATCTTTGTCTCCTAGAAACTTAACTGTTAAAGGTTCCTTACAGCCTTCTGCATCTAGTAGGACTTCTAAATTCCAGTATTCTTCTGGTAAAAAATCATTTATTTCATTCTCTCTATCACAAATTATTCTTAGAGCAACTGATTGAACACGACCTGCACTTAAGCCCCTTTTTACTTTGTTCCATAGGACTGGACTAATCTTGTAACCAACTACACGGTCAAGAGCACGTCTTGATTGCTGTGCATTAACAAGGTCCATATCAATTTCCCTTGCTTGGTTAATGGAGTCTTTTACCGCATCCTTTGTTATTTCATTAAATGTTATCCTTGAGTACTGATTATCATCTAATTTTAAAGCTTTAGTTAGGTGCCATGATATGGCTTCCCCTTCACGGTCAGGGTCAGTTGCTAAATATATCTTTTCTGATTTTTTTGCTTCTTTTCTAAGGTCTGCAAGTAATGGACCTTTTCCTCTTATTGTTATATACTTAGGTTCGTAATCATTTTCTACGTCAATTCCTAATTGGCTTTTAGGTAAGTCTCTAACATGACCGTTAGATGCCATTACTTTATAATTACGTCCCAAGAACTTCTTTATAGTTTTTGCCTTAGCTGGTGACTCAACTATAACTAGATTCTTTGACATGAAAACCTCTCCTTATTACTAATTTAAATTTAAATAACACAGGAATAATAATTTTTTCTAATCTCTTTTGCCAAATTCTTCAATTCCAAATTTAATAATATTCCACTTAATTCATTAATACTAAGATTAGTATCTCCTGCTATTTCATTCATATGTTTTGGCAAATGACTTAAACAAGCATACACTATTTTTTCTTTTTTATCAAGCAACTTATCTTTTCCTTCCATATTGTTAATACTACTCTTATAATTGTAGTCAAATTCTTCAAGTATATCTTGTGGTGTCGTTACTATTTTTGCACCCATTTTTATTAAATTATTACAACCTTCACTTAATTTGTTATATATACTTCCTGGAACTGCATATATGTTTTTGCCTTGTTCTAACCCACTATCCACTGTGATTAAGGAACCACTTTTTTCTCTTGCCTCAACGACTAGAATTCCATCTGATAGGCCACTTATAATTCTATTTCTCATGGGGAATTGAAATGGAACAGGCTTTACACCTGGACCATATTCTGATATAATACCACCTTGTTTTTCAATGTCCATATATAATGAAAAATTTTCTTTTGGATAACAAATATCTATTCCACATCCTAGGATTGCAAATGTATCACTCTTAGCATTCAAAGCTCCTCTGTGAGCAAATCCATCAATGCCATGGGCAAGTCCACTTATTATCTGAACACCAGAACTTGCTAGTTCTTTAGAAAGCTTTAATGCTACCTCCTTACCATAATCTGAACAGTTTCTAGCACCTACTACAGAAATAGTAAGCTTATCTTCCCTTGGTAATAGACCTTTTACATAAAGTCCAAAGGGAGGATCAAATATATTTCTAAGCTTTTGAGGATATTCCTTATCATCTATTGTAACCAAGTATATATTTTTATCCAATAATTTATTATAATCTTTCTTTATGTAGTTAATATCTTTGCTTTTTAAAATATTCATCCTATCTTTATCTTTTAATTTTTCAATCTGGCTTAACCCTGACATATTACCATGAAATGCATTCTTAGGTGTTTCATAGAAATCAATAATAGCTTTGATTTTTTTAATTCCAATATTATTAATGTTTAATAGCCAATGCCAATATTCTTTGTTTGTCATATCTCTCCTTATAAACAAAAACTCAATATTGATATAAAATCAATATTAGCTTTTCCTTTACTTTTATTTGTAATTTACCCAAAACTTATTGTCCAAGCTTCTATAGTGTATGGCTTCACTAATATGATTAACGTTAATTGAATTAGAACCTTCTAAATCTGCAATTGTTCTGGCAACTTTAAGAATTCTATGATAGGCACGAGCAGTCAAGTTGAGCTTTTCATAGAAATGTTCTAGTATTTCTTTTTCTTGTTTACCTATTTTACAATATTTCTTTATCATAGTTGTTGTGAGTTGAGAATTAAAGAGTATCTTTTCATCTTTATATCTATGAAGTTGTATTTTTCTTGCATTCATTATTTTCTCTTTTATACTTGATGAGCTTTCTCCTTTATTCTTCTCTTCTAGTTCCTTATATTGAATTGGAAGTGCTTCAACACACAAATCAATCCTATCAAGTAAAGGTTTACTAATTTTACCTAAATATCTGTCAACTTGATAAGGTGAGCAATTACATTTGTTACGGTCAGGATAATGACCACAAAAACAAGGGTTCATGGCAGCAATCATTTGAAAATCACTTGGGAACTTATAACTTCCTAAGAGTCTTGTAATCGTGATTTCACTGTCTTCTAAGGGTTGTCTTAAAGTCTCTAGGGTGTTTTTGTTAAACTCAGGAAGTTCATCTAAAAACAAGACTCCAAGATGAGCCAAGCTGATTTCTCCAGGTACAGGACTTCTTCCTCCTCCTGTTAATGCTGTTGTAGTTATGGTGTGGTGGGGAGACCGAAATGGTCTACTTCGAATAAGATATTGATTATTAGATAATAATCCTGAGATACTGTATACTTTAGATATTTGAAGACTTTCTTCTAAGGTTAGGTCTGGCATTATGGAAGGCACTCTTTTAGCTAACATGGTCTTACCTGAACCAGGAGGACCTATCATAAGTATGTTATGCATTCCACATACTGCTATTTGAAGACCTCTTTTAGCAATGTCTTGGCCTACAACGTCAGAAAAATCCAAATATTCTGACGTTGGATTTTGATAGTCAGTGTAATTACTCTCGACAAAATGAGCCTCTAGATAGCTTTCCTTATTGAGAAAAGAAACAACCTGGCTTATACTTTTTACTCCATAAGCATCAATGCCTTCTACAATGGCAGCTTCATTGATATTGCTTTCTGGTACAATACATCTCTTGAACCCTTCTTGTAGTGCAGCATGAACTATAGGTAAAACACCGTTTACCCTTTTTATGTCTCCATTTAATCCTACTTCACCTATAAATAATGTGTTTTCTAAACTGTCTTGAGGGATAAAACCGAATGCACTTAGAATTGCAATTGCTATAGGAAGGTCAAAAGCAGTCCCTTCTTTGCGAATATCAGCAGGGGAAAGATTGACAGTTATTCTCTTAGGGTCAAGTTTAAAGCCTGAGTTTTTTATAGAAATTCTTACCCTTTCTCTTGCTTCTCTTACTTCTGAACCTAAATATCCAACTAAGTCAAATACTGGTAAACCATTGCTTACATCTGCTTCTACACTAATAATAGATGCATCAATGCCACAAATCGCGGCACTAAACGCTTTACTGAACATAAATAGCTCCTTTCATTGTTAAATCCCCCAATAAAAGAAGCATTCATCCATAAATATTGTAACAAAAATATATCTTATATACAAGTCATAATTGTATATAAATGTAAAATACCCAAAGGTCTAAATTATATATTATAATTAATTATCAAGTATCTTCTTAATTTCATCCATAAATGTATTAACATCTTTGAATTCACGATACACTGATGCAAATCTAACATAAGCAACTGGATCAAGTTCTTTTAACTTATCCATAACAATCTCACCAATTGTAGAGCTTGGTATTTCTTTTTCTTCAAGATTAAATATAGCGTTCTCAATCTCATCAACTGTAACTTTAATTTGCTCTGCTGATATAGGTCGTTTATGACAAGAGTGAAAAATTCCACTTTCAATCTTGGACCTGTCATAAGATTCTCTTGTGTTATCTTTTTTGATAATTAGTAAGGGTAATGCTTCCACCTTCTCATAAGTAGTAAATCTCTTATTACATTTTTCACATTGTCTTCTTCTACGAATGCTTTTTCCATCTTCAGTTGGTCTTGAGTCAACTACTTTAATGGCGGAATTATCACAATATGGACAATTCATGGTTTTACCTCCTTCTTGGTTCTTGTTAGCTCGGAACCTAGTATAAAAATAAAATAAGTGTTCCGTTGTGAAGGGCACAAAAGTCACCCTTATTTTGTTCTTATGCTAGGTTCCTATTTCTACTGTATAAAAACTTACAGTTCTTGATAGATATTATAAACATAAAACATTTTTATGATCTTGTTAATCCACTCGCAAGTATGCAAGCGAGCTTGGCCTTGCTCATTACGCTTTTATTATAATCTATGGAGGTGGAGGGGTCAAGAAGTCATTAACCTTAAATTATTACATATCATATATTAAGGGTATATATGAATTAAAAGCAGGTGAATTATATATGAGAAAAATGAGATTTTCTGATTTTAAGGAAAAAGAGGTTATTAATTGTAGAGATGGAGAGAGACTTGGATATGTATGTGATCTTATATTTGATTGTGAAAATGGGAATATATTAAAAATAATTATACCTGGCCCTTGTAAAGTCTGGGGAATATTGGGTAGGGAGAATGAATATATAATTTCTTATTGTTGCATAACACAGATTGGGGAGGACGTAATACTTGTTGATATAAATGCAGAAAAAACTTTAGTTAAAATAAGTTATTAATTTATTATAAAATCTTTGGATAGATAGAAATGGGCTATATTCGAAGAACATAAAAGGCCACAGAGAAACTAATTAGTGTATGAATATGAGACATATCATAAACTGTATCTTAGTTTATCTGTGGTCTTCAAATACTCCCCCCTGCCTTGCCTTACACCTTACTAATAGTTATAACAATTAAATCTGGGATAAATAATTTTTCATACTTTTTAAGGCATTTTTTTCAAGTCTTGACACTTGAGCCTGGGATATATGAATTTCTTCTGCTACTTCCATTTGTGTTTTCCCTTTATAGAAACGTAGTTTAATAATATTTTGTTCTCTGTCTGGTAATTTATTAATTGCATCTCTTAAACTAATATCATCAACCCAGTTACTTTCAATGTTTTTCTTATCACTTACCTGATCCACAATATATAATGTATCTCCACCATCATTGTAGACTGGCTCATGCAATGATATAGGAGTTTGAATTGCATCTAGGGCATATACAATGTCTTCCTTACTAATTCCTATTTCACTAGCAATTTCACTTATTGTGGGTTCTTTGTCATTTCTTTTCATCATTGATTCTTTTGTGTATATTGCCTTATAGGCAGTATCTCGTAAAGAACGACTTACACGAATACTATTATTATCTCTTAAATACCTTCTTATTTCTCCAATAATCATTGGTACTGCATAGGTTGAAAACTTAACATTTTGACTTATATCAAAATTATCTATTGCCTTTATTAAACCAATGCAACCAATCTGAAACAAATCATCAGCATTTTCTTTACTATTAGTAAATCTTTGAATAATACTTAGCACTAGCCTTAGGTTACCATAAATATATTTTTCTCTAGCATTCTTGTCACCTGAAAGAATTTTGTCAAACAGTTCTTTTCTCTCTTCATTTTTGATTAATGGTAATTTTGATGTGTTTACTCCACATATTTCAACCTTGTACTGAGACATTTATTACCTCCCAAAATCATTACTTACATTATAATGATTAACTGTAAAGTAATTCTTTATACGAGTAATAAGGATGAAATATATTCCACTTTCTTTAAAGCTTGTAAAGTCACTGGAAACGCAGCATTTCCTTTTTTAGCCTGTTAATTATTTTTTTCTCTAACCTTGAAATGTATGATTGAGAGATACCCAAATAGTCTGCCACTTCTTTTTGTGTATGTTCATCACCATCAACTGTATTAAGACCATACCTTAGTTGTACTATTATTCTTTCCCTATCATTTAATTTGGATAAAGCCTTATTTAGAAGGCTTTTGTCTACTTCTTTTTCTATGTTTTGTGATATGGTATCTTCTTCAGTTCCTAAAATGTCAGACAACAAGAGCTTGTTTCCATCCCAGTCTACATTCAGTGGCTCATCAATAGATACTTCTAGTTTTGTTTTATTATTTCTTCGCAAGAACATAAGAATTTCATTTTCTATACATCTTGAAGCATAGGTAGCAAGCTTTATATTTCTATCTGGATTAAATGTATTAATTGCCTTAATAAGTCCTATTGTTCCAATTGAGATTAAGTCTTCAACACCAATTCCAGTATTATCAAATTTCTTAGCTATGTAGACCACAAGTCTTAAATTATGTTCTATAAGTGTAGACTTTCCTTCTTCTTCATCCTTTGTACCAAGTTTAGATATCTCTTCTGCCTCCCTTTCCCTATTTAATGGAGCAGGTAAAACATCAGAACCCCCTATGTAATGAATTTCCCCAACTCTATTAAGAAATAGATTTTTTAAATCAGGCATAATTCGTAACTGTATCTTGTTTGGTATCTTGATTTTTAGTAACATATTTACCTCCACTTATATTAAATCTCTATGTAAAATTAATTGATATTCATTATTCTTTGATAACTGGCCATTCCAAATACCAGTTAACACATTTTCAATAACAATCTTCTCTTCTCCTTTTATTATCTCTAATTTGTTAATTTCTATTGCTGGCAACAAACCTTTTTTCTTTCCAATTGAGCTAAAAGGTATCATATAAACATTAATATTATCTGGATTGTTAAAATGAATATTTAAATCTACTTTGGGATTATCAAGCCACATATTTATATAATTTCTTTGTTCTTCTGATAATATTTTATTAATAACTTCTTGTTCAATAATGTTTACAGGTTTTTTGAATATTGGATCATATAAATTATTACCTGTGTCTAAAAGTCCAACTGCCCAAACACTTTTATCTTGAAAGAATATTTCTGCTTCATATAATTCCACGTCCCTTCTCCGTAAATTATTTATAAGCACAACAAATATAATAATTCCTGTAATTCCCCCTATTATTAGAAAGGTTATTCTTGATCCATTTAAGCCAGAAAAAAGCCTTCCTGTGATAAGTTCATGAAAATAATATCCCAGCATAGAATGATAATATAAGGAATTGAACAAGCCTCCAATGAAAAAGGTTGTAACATATAGTGTAAAAACACCCTTCAATGTCATTTTCCAAGTCTTTGGTTTAAATGTAAGAAAAATCATACCAATACATATTAAAATGTAAGATATTATAAATTGAAGAAAGTGGTTTAGTTCAGGTATAATAGCTAAAATACAGGCACAGCTTGCTCCAATTATTGATCCTAATCCTCTTCTTTTTATACTACATTTCCATTTTAATATTTTCATTACTACACTTAGCAATATAAAGTCCATTATGAAATTTATTATGAAAATGACATCTATGTAAATTTCTAAATACAATTCCTCCCCTCTTTTCTCAAGCATCTATTTAATTATAACTTTTAAGGTCTATATTTTTTGTCAATACGTGGGCCAATAACTATCTTTTTATTTACTTCTTCATCTAATATTCTATGTAAAGCGACAGGTTTTTATTATATTAGAGGGTTTTTATACAAGTATGGTAGAAAAAACTCTTGATTAGGCGTATATTGCTATGATGAACATGTATTGCTCAGAACAAAATAATTCATAAGATATTCAACATCTTTATTAATAACAAAAAACAAGGAAAACTCGACAGATGTTATATCTGATCTTAGTTTTCCTTGTTTTTTTATGTTTATATTATAAAATTAATATTATTTTGTTTATATATAAAACTAATTACCCTTTTTACCACGATTTTTCTGAAGGAACTCTGGTATTTTGATACTTCCTGAATCAATATTACTATCTATACTACTTCCCTTATTATCCCTTGAGTTAGTGCTTGCTGCTGCTGTTTGAGAATAAGAATCTCTATTAGACTTATAAGATGAACCTGTATTAAAGCTAGTTCCTAAACTACCTGTTTGATTCAAAAATGAAGGTGTGTAAGTAGAAGAACTTGCTGTTGATTTAGGTTTATTAAATACTTGAACTTGACTGTTTAATCCTGTTGCGATTACAGTTATAGTTGCCTCATCTGGTTTAGAGGAGTCATATACAGCACCAAATATAATATTAGCAGAATCTCCGGCTAATTCTTGAACCATAGTTGCTGCCTCATTAGCCTCTATTAAGCTTATATCTCCAGAAATATTAATTATAACATGACTTGCACCTTCAATTGTTGTCTCAAGTAGTGGACTAGCGATAGCTTCATTAACAGCATCAATACACTTCTCATCACCCTTACCTGAACCAATTCCTATATGTGCAACTCCTTTATCTTTCATAACTGTTTGTACATCAGCAAAGTCTAGGTTAATTAATCCTGGAACATTAATAAGATCTGTTATTCCCTGAACCCCTTGTTGTAATACTTCATCTGCCTTCTTTAAAGCCTCAGGCATAGAAGTTCTTCTATCTACTATCTCAAGAAGCTTATCATTAGGAATAACAATCAAGGTATCAACATAATTACGAAGTTCATCTATTCCACCTATAGCATTCTCCATACGTGCTTTAGCTTCAAACTTAAATGGTTTTGTAACAATACCTACTGTTAAAATACCCATATCTTTAGCAATCTTTGCAATAATTGGCGAAGCACCTGTTCCTGTTCCTCCACCCATGCCACATGTTACAAAAACCATATCAGCACCTTTTATTGTCTCGGTAAGGTCTTCAATACTTTCTTCCGCTGCTTGAGCACCAACCTCTGGCTGTGCACCTGCTCCTAACCCCTTAGTTATCTTCTCACCTATCTGCATAGTAACTGGTGCCTTACAATGATTCAGATGTTGCTTGTCCGTATTAACACATACAAATTCAACACCTTGTATGTTCTCTTCAATCATTCTGTTAACCGCATTGTTACCTGCACCACCAACACCAATCACAATTATCTTAGCATTAGAATTGTTTTCGTTCGTCATTATCTCAAGCAAGGTAGCTCCTCCTTCAAATTCGTTTATCACTTCTATAATATATATCTATCCATTATTGTTAAAATCAAGTCAATGTCATTCATTAAGTCGATATACCTATATATAATATATATATAAAATCTTAAATAATCAAGTAATTTTTACATTCTCCTAGTTACATTTTTTTCATATTGTATTGTACATAATCTTGCAGATTAGAAACTCTATAGCTAAGGCTATTTCGTTAGCCTTGGACTAATCTGTATATTCATATTATTATAACATATCTATTCTAATAATACGAAGGTTAATTTAATGGCCTTGCTATAATGCTATCCTGCCCTTCTTTAAATTCCTTCATGTCTATTACTAGTTTTTCACTCTTGTTACCTGCTAATTCGCCATTCTTTGATTCAAGACTAGATAACAAATTGGGTAATTGAGCAAGTTGTTCGTCATAGGAGTCCCTTTTTCCTAGAAGAATTCTTATATTCTCCCTATATAGTATAACTTCTAAATCATTAGTAAAATGTATTACATTGACATTAATGTCATACATTTGAATTAATTGGGTTAAATTCAAAATCATATGGAAAATGTTAGGCTTGTCCACTTCAATCCCTTCATGTAAAATCAATTTGCTAAATTGAAGGCCTGTAATTATTGGTACTTCATCAATTCTTTCCTTTGATGTTTCCACAACAATCCCCTCTCTATCAAAGTACATAAATGATTCCATATATTCAATGCAACCAGTAACAATCTTTTCATAAACCTGTACCTTGACAGTATTCCTGCCAGTTAACTTTATATCGATTTTCTCTATAAATGGAATTGCTTCTTGTTCTCCATAATTATGACTTAAATAAAAGAGTATTGCATTATTGTCTGTTTTATCTTTTATTAATAAGTCTTTTAATTCCTCACTGGAGTAATGATTGTTTCCTTCTATGCTTATGCTATTAAGTTTAGTTGCATATATAATAGCTGCTCCTATTATAGCAATTACAATAATAACTATAAGAAATTTCATTACCCCGCTAAGGTACCCATTATCATTAATTTTAAGATCATTTTTTCTAAACGTTTTTCTTAACATGTTATTTAATAACTCCTATAATAGGACTTTTTCAATCTCTATATTATTTTAGCAATTATGTGATGTAGTGAATTTCTGCACCTAACTTTTTCATGTCTCTACATATATCTTCATATCCTCTTTCTATATGTTGTATATTATGAATATGTGTTATACCATCGGCCATAAGGCCTGCAATCACAAGGGCTGCTCCTCCTCGAAGTTCTGTAGCATAAGTCTCCCATCCAGATAGGTCTGAAACGCCATATATGGTAGCTAGTCTATCATTTGTTTCTATATTTGCACCAAACTTCTTTAGTTCCTTAACTATTTGAAATCTTTCCTCAAATATATCTTCAGAAATTCTACTAGTTCCATCAGCCTTCATTAATACTGCCATTGTTTGGGACTGCATATCAGTTGGAAATCCTGGATAAGGCTCGGTTCTTATAAATGATAAATGTCTTGGGTTTCCCGAAGCATTAACAAAGATGCTACTATCTTCACATCTAATATCACAACCTATTAACCTATAAGCATCTATTACTCCACTTAAGTCATTATAATTAGTGTTTCGTAATACCACATCACCACCTGTACCAGCAATAGCAGCAATATATGTTCCCGTTACAATTCTATCAGGTGAAATTTTATATGATATCTCATGAAGTCTATCAACACCTTGAATTTTAATCTGACTTGTTCCATAGCCTGATATTTTTGCACCCGCTTGATTCAGAAATATACATAAGTCAATTATTTCTGGTTCTTTTGCTCCATTGTTTATAAGAGTATCTCCTAATGCAAGAACTGCCGCAAGAATTGTGTTTTCAGTGGCACCAACACTAGGAAACTTCAAATTGATTTCATTCCCCTTAATTCTTGTTGTAAAGCACTCAATTAGCCCGTCCACTTCCTTTAAAGATATGTTCATCTTCCTAAAAGCTTCCAAATGAAAGTCTATAGGCCTTTTGCCTATGGAACAACCACCAGGATAAGTAATTGTTACTTGGTTGGTACGACCTATTAGGGCACCCATCATTATAATAGATGATCTCATTCTCTTCACATAATCAGCTGGAACTGTAGCAGTATATAATGTGGAAGCATCAATTATTAAAGAAGATCCTTCCCAGGAAGTTTTACAACCAATTGCTTCTAATATATCTGTCATATGAATTACATCTAGTATTTTGGGACATCCGTCTAACCTTGTTACACCATCTATAAGTGTTGTTGCAGCTATTATTGGCAAAGCAGCATTTTTTGAACCTTGAATGTCAACTTCCCCATAAAGTCTTTTTCCACCAGCAACATGAATGTATGTCATAATGCACCTCAAAATTGGAATATATAATTATCATATGATTAAAAGTCTAAATAGTGATAAACAATACTAATTGTTAAGACTTTTCATATTTGATTTGGTTGGAAACACTAAGGGCAATACCCATCTCAAATAAGAGGAAAATCAAAGAGCTTCCTCCATAACTTATAAATGGTAGCGGTATACCAGTAGAAGGAATTGTATTGGTAACAACAGCAATATTTATTAAAACCTGGACTGCCATATGTGTTAGTATTCCCGTGGCAATAAGACCACCAAATAAGTCTGTTGCATTTATTGCAATAATAAAAAGTCTCCATATTAATAATATATATAATAATATTACACATATAGCTCCAAATAGTCCTAGCTCCTCAGCTATAACAGAAAATATCATATCATTATGGGATTCTGGTATAAATCCTAACTTTTGCATACTTTGGCCTAATCCTTTGCCAAATATACCCCCTGAAGCAATTGCATATAATCCTTGTAATATTTGATAGCCCTTTGGGTGGCTTTCAACATTTAACCATATATCAATACGTTCACCACGATAGTCAACACCAAATATAAATAAAGCTCCTGCTGCAGCTCCCAGAATACCTGCAACTATAAAATATAACTTTTTCCTTGAGGCAACAAAACAAAGGGCAACCACTATAACTGCCATAATTAAACCAGTAGAAAAGTTGGGTATTACAACCAATAGCAAAAGAGGTGCTACTAGTATTATAATACGCATAAATCCAGAAAACTTATCTAGCTTTCTTGGCGCTAAATGAATTATATAGGCTGTAAATAAAATAATGGCTACTTTAGATAACTCTGAAGGTTGAAAGCCTACTGGCCCTATGTCAATCCATCTTTTAGATCCTTTAACAGCCTCGCCAAAAACTATAACATAAACTTGAAGCAATAAACAAATTATGTAAAATACATTTACTGGTTTTATTTTGATAATTGGCAGTGGTTTTAATAGCAATCTATAATCAAACATGGATGTAATAAGCATAATAACTATACCTATAATAGCAAAAAAACCTTGCTTGCTGAGATAATGTGCTGGATTGCCGAATTCTCTTTCTGCATTAAAAGAGCTAGTGCTATATATCATAATTAAGCCAAATCCCACAAGAAATATCGTCAAAAAGAGAAGGCTATAATCATAGTATGAACGAAATATTCTTCTTCTACCTTTTCCTCTATCTGATCTGTCCATCTCATGCTCCCATCTATCAAATCTAGTTTTTTCTTATACTAATTATAAGCTACTGTTTATTGTAGTTTTTCTACATAGTCCTTAAATAAATTACCACGTTCCTCGTAGCTTCTAAACATTCCCCAAGATGCACATGCTGGAGAAAGTAACACACTATCACCTTCACTGGCATGATCTGCACTTGCTCTAACAGCCTCTTCTAATGTATCTACTATAATAATATTGTTAAATCCATTGTCCCTAGCTGTTTTAGCAATCTTTTCCTTGGTTTGGCCAAGCAATACTAAGTACTTAATCTTATCACCAAATGACTTAATCCAATCTTCATAATCAGAACCTTTATCATAGCCTCCAGCTATTAATACTGTTGGTGTATGCATTGATTCAATAGCTTTTATTGATGCTTCTGTATTGGTTCCTTTGGAATCATTGTAATAGGTAACCCCATTCTTTTTTGTAACATATTCAATTCTATGTTCAACACCTTTGAAGTCTTTAACAGCCATTCTAATGTCATCCATTGGAACACCAATTGCAAGAGATAATCCAATAGCTACCATAACATTTTCGTAATTATGGATCCCAAAAATCTTTAAATCGTGGATGTCACATACAACTTCTTTATGGCTAGATCTGCTATATATTATATTATTATTATCAAGATAAATGCCATCATCTAATTTAGTGGTAGAAGAAAAGTAAAATGTCTTAGCTTTAAAACCTTCTTCTAGTTTTCTTAAAACTTTGTCATCATAATTTAAGATGCAAATATCTTCTTCCAATTGATTCTGTGTTATCTTGGCCTTAATGTTAGCATAATCTTTCATATTGTAATGACGATCTAAGTGGTCTGGACTAATATTAAGTATTGCGCTGACATTAGGTCTAAACTTGTGTATGGTTTCTAACTGAAAGCTTGAAATTTCAGCAGCTGTTATGGATTCAGGAGTGGTTTCTAACACTAATCCAGTATAAGGAATACCAATATTACCTACGATAAATACCTTTTTGAAATGTTTTCTTAGAATTTCTCCTAAAAGGGCTGTTGTAGTTGTTTTGCCATTGGTACCTGTTATAGCAATAACCCTACCCTTCTCAAACTTATAGGCAAGTTCTACTTCACCCCATATAGGGATATGTAAATCTCTCATTTTATTAACCACATCATGGTCTGTTGGAACCCCAGGACTTAGAACCAGCAAGTCTATTTCCTCAATAATATTATCAGAAAGCTCTCCTAGGATTATTTCACCAGAAAAGTCATTAGGCAGCTTATCGATAATAGCTTTCTTACTTAAAACAGAGCTACTATCATATAAAACAATATCTGCTTTAGTATTTTGAAGTAAGCCTACAGCCGCAATTCCGCTAATACCTGTGCCAAAAACCAATACTTTTTTATCATCTAATGTCAT
>CAZUDG010000010.1:17600-21071 GCA_964618775.1 uncultured Lachnospiraceae bacterium
CAATTCCGCTAATACCTGTGCCAAAAACCAATACTTTTTTATCATCTAATGTCATCTAGATTCTCCTGTACAGCTATATTTGTACTACTATTATTCTTTCTTAATCTTAATGGCTAGTTCGTAAACTTAGCAAATTGCTATAAACCCAGCAATGCAACAATACATAGAACTGTTGTAATTATTGCAAATATTGATACCACTTTAGTTTCTGGCCAACCGCTTAATTCAAAATGGTGGTGAATTGGTGCCATTTTAAAGATTCTTTTTCCACCTGAAATTTTAAAGTATGTTACTTGAATTATAACCGATAATACTTCTATAAAATAAATAAAACCTACAATAGGTATAAATAAAGGCATCCTTAGCATATAGGCCACAGACACTACAAAGCCTCCTAAAGCAAGGGAACCCGTATCCCCCATAAAGACTCTAGCTGGATATACATTGTATACTAAAAAGCCAAGTAGAGCCCCTGCAACAATACATGTTATTGGTGCTACTCCACTTTTTATCCCAATAGCTACAACTGCAAAAAAGGTTGCAAGCAAAAGGGTTATACTTGTTGCTAAACCATCCAGGCCATCTGTAAAATTAGCTCCGTTAACTGTTCCAAGAGTAATAAAAAACAAGATAGGAATGAATAGTATAGAAGTCTCTAAATACATTCCATTCTCGAAACCGCCAGTAAAAGGAATTAACATTGTTGTCCCAACATTGGTATAATTAATTAAATAATATCCAAAAATAGCGGTAACAATTATCTGGCCTAACATTTTCTGTAATGGAGTAAGTCCTTCTGATCTTTTCATAATAATCTTAAGGTAATCATCTAAAAATCCAATAACCCCAAATCCAACTGTACAAAACAATACAGGTAATATTTCTGGGAAATCCCCCAAATAAAATAAGGAGACTAAAGTTATGGTTATTAAAATTATAACTCCACCCATAGTAGGCGTTCCGGTCTTTTTAAGATGGGACTCGGGACCATCATCTCTTACTTGTTGCCCAAACTTTAGTTTTTTCAGAAAAGGTATCATAATTGGGCAAAGTATAACACATATAAGAAATGACACCAGTACTGGTAATAAAATTTTATATTCCATTCTGTTCCTCCCACGTAAGTCTATAATTCTTTAGTAGACCAATGAGACAATTATATTCTATTGTAAGTATAGAATCAAGTCACTACTTTTATCAATTATTTCATCTGGTAAGGGAAATTGTTCTACTATTGTTTCCCCTTCACCTAAATAATAAATCTCGCCTATATAATCTAGATTATTCAATGTTTTTTTTGCTTCTTCTTTGCCTTTATTTAATAGAACTGGCATCTTAATTTTTCCAATTTTGTTTTCTTCTTTTTCTTCCTGGCTATATCTAGCTTCTATTCCCATATAGGGAAGAGCATTATCAAATACTTCTGCCATTACAGGAGCGGCAATTGTTCCACCATAATATATTCCCACTGGTTCGTCTATTAATACTATACCCATTAACTGTGGGTTTTCTGCAGGGGCAAAACCAACAAATGAAGATATATATTTGTTTTCACTTCTAGGTAGCTTCTCAGAAGTTGCTGTTTTTCCTCCCATACGAAATCCAGGAAGATAAGCCCTTTTACCTGTTCCCTCTGAAACAACAGCTTCCAAAAGCATCTTCATGGTGTCTGAGGTTTCTTTTGAAATAGCATTGGAAGTTTCTGAATATTCTAAATCCTTTACCTTTTTTCCTTCTGAATTAGTAACATCCATACCAAAGTGAGGAGTTACAATCCTTCCTCCGTTTACTACTGCACTTGATGCTACAAGAAGTTGTAAGGGTGTTATTTGAAATGATTGACCAAAGGAAATAGTGGCTAGTTCAACTGCTCCTACATTTTCAGACTTGTGCATTATAGACCTGGCTTCACCAGGAAGATCTACACCTGTTTTATTAAACAATCCTAAATTTTTAAAACTTTTATACATATCATTGATACCAATCCTGGCACCAATTTCCATAAATACTGGATTACATGAGTTTAAAGTACCTTCATAAAATGTTTCACTTCCATGGCCCCCTGCTTTATGGCAGCGTATTCTTCTGTCTTCAACTATTTTATATCCTGGACAAAAGAATTCATCATCTAGTTTGACCACACCCTTTTCAAGAGCAGTAGCGGCCGTAACTATCTTAAATGCAGAGCCAGGTTCATATGTATCGCTTATACATGCATTTCTCCACATTTGATTAAGTAAGTCTTGTTTCTTTTCATCGGATAGTTTATTTATATCAATATCTAAGGAGTCACCAGATCCCTTTAACATGTTTTCTGTCAAGGTAAATGGGTCATTTAGGTTAAATTCTGGGACATTAACCATTGCAAATATTTCGCCATTTTGTGGATTCATAAGAATAATTTTTACATTATTAGCTTGCTTAGCTTCTTTTACCTTCTTAGCTGCTTGCTCTGCATATTCTTGCATATTCATATCTAAGCTAATCCTCAGGCCATTACCAGCTATTGGCTCTATCCGGCCCTCTGCAGCATTGTCAATTTCTACTCCATATGCAGTAGTAAGAGTTAATATAGTACCATCAACCCCTTTTAAATATTTATCATATTCAACTTCAAGGCCAACAATACCCTGGTTATCTCCACCAGTAAATCCAATTACACGAGATGCTAAATCATTATAGGGATAGTATCTTTTGTAATCTTCATCTACCATTACACCATCAAGATTTAAATCCCTTATTTCATCCCCTATTTCTTTATCCACATTTGATTTAATTCTCTCAAGAGAAGTATTCTTTTCCACTCTTTTTCTAACATATTCTTCACTTAAACCTAGTTTGTTTGATAATACCCCTGTTACAAGCTCAGGATTCGTTAGTTGGGCATGGATTACAGAAATGGTACTTACTGGTTTATTAGCAGCAATTACTTGACCATTCCTATCATATATCAAGCCTCTTGCAGCCTTAATTGGACGTTCCCTTTCATGTAGATCCTGTGCTCTTGCAGCATAGTCTTGGGATTTAAATGTCATTAAATATGACAAACGTCCAGTCAATGCAAGGGTCGCTATTATAACGCAAAAAAATATAATAAATACATTTCTTCTATTATATGTTTTATTTCTTGCCATATCATATTAATCCTTTTAATACCTATTATTTAATATTATTACAAGTATTAAAAGGTTATGATTCAACTTCTCATTATTATTATAATTTTATTTTCTATTGGGTCTCAGGTGTCTCATCAGTAATTGGTATGGAGTTAGGGTTATATTCTTCCCCACCTTGTACGTCTGTACCTGTTTCTCCATTACTCTCTTGACCATCAGGGGGCTCATTATTATGATTAGAAGTATTTTCCCCTGATTCATTGCTTTCTTCATTGTTGACATCTGTTTCATTAGTCTGTAGGGTTTCATCCTCTGAGTCTTGGTTTTCACCATCTTGATTATCTACATTAGGGCT
>CAZUDG010000010.1:21171-30059 GCA_964618775.1 uncultured Lachnospiraceae bacterium
GGGTTTCATCCTCTGAGTCTTGGTTTTCACCATCTTGATTATCTACATTAGGGCTAGTGTTTGTGTCACCAGCTTCTGCATTTTCTTCAGCCAAAAGGGCTTCATCTGGGAAAATGTTTAAGAATGGTAATATATCTGCCAAAATTTCACTAGCTATTGTTGTAGCAATAACACTATTAGCTTGCCTTGTAACATTTTGTGCTTCGTCTACTACTACATATATTACTACTTCTGGCTCATATGCAGGTACATGACCTAAAAAGGAGACAACATAAGTCTGGGCTGATCTCGGTTGCTTTTGAGCCGTTCCTGTTTTACCTGCAACCTGATATCCAGGAACCCCAGCTGTCTTTGCCAAACCATCTTCCACTGTTAAATAAAGAGCATTATTAAGAAATTCTGATGTTTTTCTACTAACTGTCTTTTTTAAGATTTCTGCTTCTATATTCTTAACTACATCCCCATCATAGTTTAGTATTTGTTTTACAAAATGAGGTCTGTAATAATTACCACCATTAATAAGAGAGGAATATCCTGTTACCATCTGCAGCATTGTTGTTGTGAATGTTTGACCAAAACTACTTGTTGCTAATTCACTGGCATTTAAATTCTCTTCAGAAACTATAAGCCCTGCCGCCTCTCCTGGAATATCAATACCTGTTTTACCACCAAAACTAAAGAAGGTATGGTATTCATGAAACAATTCCCTACCTTGACTATTAGCCATTTGCATTAAGGCATCATTACAAGAATACATTAAAGCTTCTGTTAAAGTTATTATGCCATGGCCTTCTCGTTTGTGGCATCCTATATACCATCCACCAACTTCTTCTCCACCATCACAATAAAATGTCTGGTTTTCACCAAGTGTTCCCTCTTCTAAGCCTGTAGCCATAGTAAAAGGCTTAAAGGTTGACCCTGGTTCAAATGCATCACTTATAACAAAATTACGCCAGATTCCATTTAAATAATCTAGCTTCTCTTCTTCGCTCATTACATTAATCTGTTCTTCTTCTAGGAATGGTCTTAAGTCTGCAGGATTATTCAAATCATATTCTTCATTAGATGCCATTGCTATGATTTCCCCATTATTAGGATTCATTACTAGCACACCTAGGTTCTTGCTTCCATATTCTTCATTGAATTTACTGATATGATCTTGAACTATTCTTTGGACATTGCCGTCGATAGTTGATACCAAGGAATTGCCATTAACAGGAGGATGAATTTTTGACTTTAAGTTAAGTTCATTATCCATATAACCATATGAGATTCCGTTGGTGCCATTTAATTCTTCATTATAATACTGTTCAAGACCCCAGTTACCATTGCCATCATTTGTTGTAAAACCTACCAGACTACTTGCCAGGGAGTTATTAGGATACTTGCGGATGAATATTTCTTCAAACCACACTCCTTTAATTTTTGAACCGCCTCTTTTGTTTTTTTCTTCTTCTTTTTCTTTATACTCTTCAAACTTCGTAATTTCATCATATGTTAATTCTTTTGCTAATATCACATACTGGTCATTTGACCTCTCTTCTACAATAGTAGTTAACTGGTCTTTAGAGAGAAAATCAAAGCTATCAAGGAGAGCTGCCATAGTTGCTTCTAAAAAATCATTGTCTTCTCCTGAAAGCATAAATTTTACATCTAATATTAAATTATAGGCCTTATCACTAAATGCCAACACTGTTCCCTTACTGTCATAAATAGTACCACGTTTGTATGGAACCACACTACTTGTATAAGTTTGCTGCGCTAATACTCTTTTTGCATACTTATCACCATCACTACTGTTTATATGTACTAGTCTTCCAATTATAAATAGTAGAGCTATTATTAATACACAAAAAACAAGCAATAGTTTTGCTTGCATTTTGGGTGTGAATTTTTTTATTGTTGTTTTACGTTTCTGTCTACGCCTTCTTTTTTCCATAATCCACCTCAAATCACTAATTTAAAATGTTATTTATTAGACTAGCCTCAGTGTTTTCTGGAATTTCCTCGTATTGTTTAACATACTCACTTAATGTGGCCTCAAAATAAATAACATTATCTTCACTTGGGCGCACCATACCAAATCGACTAGTAGCAATGTTATATACTTTGTTTAAATCTAAGCTAGCATTTAATTGTTCTTTTTGAATTCTATTATCTTCTTTTAAGTCTGCTAGTTCTTTTTCTGTTTGTATAATGTTTTTATTGGTTGTTGATATGTCTGCTTGAACCTTAATATAATCAATACAGATAAATAAGGTCATAGCTATAGCAACCATAAGAATTGCACATGTACCCTTATTGATATTTGATAGTTCTTTTTGTGGTTTTGACTTTGTACGAGATCGCTGTCTTCTTTCTATCTCTTCTCGTTGTCTATGATCTGGTACATCGTAAATACTTGGATCTGGCCTAGTTTGCCTAATAGTATTACCTTTTACATAATAATTATCATTAGCACTATAATCGTCATACATAGTCTGTTCAGTATTCCTATTATACTCATTTCTTAGTCTTCTCGCACCCACTTTTTAATCCCTCCACCATTATAAGTTTTTTTCAAACACCCGTAGTTTCGAACTTTTCGCACGTTTATTATTTGTAATTTCTTCTTCTGTCGGAATTATTGGTTTTCTAGTGATTACCACACCCTTAGATTTCTTTTCACAAATACATATAGGAAACTCTGGGGGGCATACACATGGATTTTGATTTGTTTTAAAGTTAACCTTAACAATTCTATCTTCTAAAGAGTGAAATGATATGACGCAAAGTCTTCCTTTGTCATTTAAACAATCAATCATTTCATCTAGAGAGTTCTTTAATACCTCTAACTCTTTATTTAGCTCAATTCTAATTGCTTGAAAGGTCTTCTTGGCTGGATGGCCTGTCCTTTTTCTAACTTTCATAGGGATTGCAGCTTTTATAATCTCTACTAGTTCAAATGTAGTTTCAATTGGCTTTTCTTTTCTGGCTCTCACTATATGTTTAGCAATGTTTTTTGCAAAACCATCTTCACCATAATCACGTATAATTCGAAATAGGTCTTGTTCGCTATATTCATTAACAATGTCTTTAGCCGTATAGTCCATCCTATTATCCATTCTCATGTCAAGTGGTGCATCTGTGTTATAGGAAAACCCCCTTGATCCTGTGTCTAGTTGATAGGATGATACCCCTAGGTCAAGAAGTATTCCGTCTACCTTATCAATATTCAATTCTTTAAGTATTTTTTTAATGTTACTATAATTGTTTCTAACAATAGTAACTCTATCTTTATATTCTTCCAGTCTTTTACTTGCTGCATCAATTGCCGCTTCATCTTGGTCTATTCCTATTAATCTTCCGCTCTTATTAAGTCTTTTAACAATCTCATAAGAGTGTCCTGCTCCACCAAGGGTACCATCTACATAAATCCCATCTTCCTTAATCTGAAGTCCTAATATACATTCTTCTAATAGAACAGATATGTGATTAAATTCATTTGTGTTGTCAAAGTTGGTGTTTTCTTTATTCAAAATAGTAACCTCGTCTTTCTTAATCCTAAAAACTTAGCCCGAAATCTGCCATCTTCTCAGCAATTTCATCTACATCCTCATAGTTATTATTGCTATCCCAGCGTTCTTTACTCCAAATTTCGATTTTATTAATAACACCTACTGAGACAACTTCTTTATCTAGTAGTCCATGTTCTCTAAGTTTGTTAGGGATTAAAACCCTTCCTTGCTTGTCCATCTCACAAGAAACAGCTCCTGCCATAAAATAACGTTGCAGTTGTCTACCTTCTTTTGTACCAGGGAGTTTCTTAAGTTCTTCTATGAATAGTTCCCACTCCTCCATTGGATAAACGAACAAACAACCATCAAGACCTAGTGTGATAACAAACTCATCACCAAGATCACCGCGAAACTTGGAAGGAATTATTATTCTTCCCTTTGTATCGATTGTATGATCATATTCACCCATGAACATAGGAAACACCTTAACTTTCAAATGTATGTCTAAATTTCTCCATTTAGAACCACTTCACACCACTTTGCTCCACTTATACTGTTATTCTACTCCACTAGGCCCCATTTGGCAAGTATTATTTACTGTTCTTGGGAGATTTTTTATTTTTATTGAATTGAAAAGTTAAATTCCATATAAAAAAGGCATCAAAAACATTTATTGAAAAATGCTTTCGATGCCTTGTATGTTTATATGTTTAATCAGATAAACCACATTTTATATATGGGTCTGACTAACGTTTTTTATAATTTGGACTCTTTTTTAGTTTTACATGCTTGTATATTAGTATTGCCATTCCACCTATTACCATGGCTGCTGATAATAGTTGGGAGATTGCTATTGGTGAACCCCATAAGAATAGTTGGTCTGTTCGTAGGCCTTCTATCCAAAATCTACCCATACCATAACCTATGAAGTATATAAGTATTATCTCACCGTCAAACTTCTTATATTTGGAATATACTAACATAATTATAAGTATTATTAAATTCCAAGCTGATTCATATAAAAATGTTGGATGAACTTGTATATATGTAGCTGAATCTATTATTACAGCGTTATTACGTATTTCTAGTATCTTGCTAAGGGCTTCAGGTTTGTCTGAAAATTTAGACATTAGCATTTCAACTGGTCTTCTGTAATCACTATGTACATCTCTTATATCTAAAAACATTGAAAATATTCCGTCTGAGTATTGACCAAATGCTTCCCTGTTGAAAAAGTTACCCCACCTGCCAATTATTTGACCTGTTATCAAGCCTGGAGCACAAGTATCCATAAATAGCTTCATGTCTATTTTTTTAACTTTGGTATATATAATGGCACACAATACTCCAGCAATGACGCCACCATATATAGCTAGGCCTCCTGTTCTCATGTTTAATATATCTCCTGGCCTACCTATAAATTCGTCCCAAGCAAATATTACATAATAAATTCTTGCGCCTAAAATTGAGACAATAATAGCCCAAAGTGCAAAGTCTAAGTATAATTCGGAATCTTGCCCAGTTCTTTTCGCCTGATATTGGGCCACTGTATAACCTAGACCAATTCCTATTGCAATAATAATCCCATAAAAAGCTATATCAAAACCAAATACAGATATTGACTTACCTACATTTTCTAGTTCTATTCCTAAATTCGGAAATATAATATCATAACCTGTGTTTAATGACATAATTTCACTCACTTTTCTCATAAGAAACTTATAATATACTTATGTTTTCCTACAAATTCTCCATTTTTATAGACTCTTCAGATGTCTTGTTATAAAAATTTTTTATAGACTCTTTACTAGGCTTGTCCTAAACATTATATCGGAAAAGTACTACATCCCCGTCTTTCATTACATATTCTTTTCCTTCTGAGCGAACAAGACCTTTTTCTTTTGCTGCATTTACATTACCACATTCAACCAAATCATCATAACTTACAACTTCCGCACGTATAAATCCTCTTTCAAAATCTGAGTGAATTTTACCTGCAGCTTGTGGAGCTTTGGTCCCTTTCTTTATAGTCCAAGCCCTGGTTTCAATTTCGCCTGAAGTTATAAAACTTATTAACCCTAGCAATTCATAACTGGCTGTAATAAGCTTTTCAAGACCTGATTTTTCTATACCTAGATCGTCTAGAAATAATCTTGTTTCTTCTTCATCTAACTCGGCTATTTCTTGTTCTATGGCTGCACTTATTACAAATACCTTTGAATTACTATCTCCTGCAAATTCTCTTACTTTGCCAACATAATCATTTTCAATACCATCACTAGCTAAATCTTCTTCTGCAACATTTGCGGCAAAAATTACAGGTTTGTATGTTAATAAATTATATTCTCTTAAGTATTCTAATTCTTCTTCATTCTCTATTGTAATGTTGATTGCTAGATTATCATCTTCTAAGAATTCTTTCAACCTTTCTAAAAACTTAAGTTCTTTAGCTTGGTTCTTATCATTCTTAGCGCCTCTTCCTACTCTTGAAATTCTCCTTTCTAATATTTCTAAGTCTGAAAAAATCAGTTCTAGGTTAATAGTTTCAATATCTCTTAAAGGATTAATTGTTCCATCAACATGAGTAATATTATCATCTTCAAAACATCTTACTACATGTACAATGGCATCAACTTCTCTTATATTAGATAAGAATTGATTACCTAATCCTTCACCTTTTGAAGCTCCTTTTACTAATCCTGCTATATCAACAAATTCTATTATTGCAGGAATTATCCTGTCAGTTTTATCTATGTTTGCTAATACATTTAATCTTTCATCTGGTACTTGTACAACACCAACATTTGGGTCAATTGTACAAAATGGGTAATTTGCAGATTCTGCACCTGCTTTTGTCAATGAGTTAAATAATGTGCTTTTTCCCACATTAGGTAACCCTACTATTCCTAGTTTCATAAGTTCTCCTTCGTTTTTCAATTTCTTTTATCTTAATCACGTGACTCAATTACTATTAGTATTCCTGAGTCAAGTGTAATTTGTGCCTCATTTTCAACAACCTCATTACTAACACCAAGGCTATAGCCTTTTTCCATGTCCACATTTTCTAGTGGATATTTAAATCCTGTAAGGGTAACTCCTTCTACCAGCTGAGTTAGTGGTAATAAAGAGAAAAAAGAGCCAAATATATCTTTTTTATATAGTTTTGTAGTTTTGTTAATTAAATATAATTTGTTGTATTCGTCTACTAAACTACACTTTATGTCCCTTTTAAGCACTATTAACAAGTTTTGTATATTAGATAGGGTATGGTCTAATCTTGTTCCTGACCCTCCTAATATGACAATCTCATCAGGATTTAATTCTAATGCAGCTTCTATAGCAATTTGGGTATCAGTATAATCTTTTACTGGATTATATTTTCTAATCATAGGTGTTTCATCATCTTTTTGCTTATTGCGGTATTCTTCAATTATTTCTTTAGGAACAGAGTCAAAGTCGCCTAGAATATAATCTACTGGCAAATCTAACTTATGGGCAACTAATAATCCATAGTCAGCAGCTATAATATATTCAAATTCTTTGTCCCTTAGGTATTCTTTGATAAAACTAAGCGAGATACTCCCACCAGAAATAATTAAGACTTTCTTATTATTTTTCATACTGTGCAAAAACCTCTTTAAAGCCAGCTACGTTTTCTCCAATATCATTCTGAAAGACTGCGGATCCTGCAACTATAACATTAGCACCTGCATCTAGTACTAGATTAACATTGTCTGGACTAAGTCCTCCATCTACTTGAATATCAATATCTAAGCCTTTTTGATCTATTTGGTCTTTTAGTCTTTTAATCTTATCTATAGTTAAAGGAAGGAAGCTTTGGCCTCCATATCCTGGATTTACACTCATAAGCAAAACCATGTCTAATTCATCTAAGACATATTCTAAAACATTTAAAGGTGTTGATGGGTTAAGAGATACTCCAACCTTAACATTTTTTTCTTTAATTGCAGTAATAGTACGATGTAAATGTTTACATGCTTCTGCATGAACTGTGATAATATCAGCTCCTGCATCTATAAACTCATCTATAAAACGAATAGGTTCTTCTACCATTAAATGGACATCAAATACAAGGTTAGATATTGGACGCAAGGATTTAACTATAGGCGACCCAAATGATATAGTAGGAACAAATGCCCCATCCATAACGTCAATATGTAGATATTCCACACCTGCATCTTCTACCGCCTTAACTTCTTGTCCAAGGTATGCAAAGTCTGCTGCTAAAATTGATGGTGCTAATTTATACATAATGTTCTCCTTTATAAATATTTCTTTTTACTATTGATGTTTTTTATCATTAATATACTTTTACCATTAATATCTTCTTACTATCAATAGTATTTCTTTTGACTATCAATATATTCTATCAGGGATTTATAGCTTTCGTAGCGACTTTCACTTATTTTACCTTCTATTACAGCTTCCTTAACAGCACAATTAGGTTCTTTTAAATGTAGGCAGCCAACGAAACGACAGCTATCATTAAACTTCCTAAATTCAATAAAATGATCTTGTAATTCTTCTCTTTCTATATCTTTTATCTCAAGGGAAGAAAATCCAGGGGTATCAATTATATAAGTGTTATGTTTAATACGAAAAATCTCCGAATGTCTAGTGGTATGCTTTCCGCGTTTAAGCTTTTTGCTTATCTCCCCTATTTCCATATTGGCATCTGGTGCCAATATATTAATAACAGAAGACTTGCCAACACCTGATGGGCCTGCTAATACAGTTGTTTTATTCTCTAACAAATGATTTAGCTCGTCAAAACCTTCCTTAGTTTTAACACTTGTTGTAATGATTTTATAATTACTCTTAATATATGGGTCAATCAGCTTGCTTAACTCTTCTTCATCTATTAAGTCGTTTTTATTGATAGAAATTATAGTATCCACATTTTGTTGAGACATCATAACTAAGAAACGATCTAGAAGGTCAAAATTAGGATCAGGATGTGCTGCTGAAAATATTATTATTGATTGGTCAACATTTGCAACCATAGGCCGCAAAAGCGTATTCTTGCGGTCAAGTATATCTATTATATTACCTATCTTTTTGTCTTCATCTAATGCTTCTATTATAACATCATCACCAACCATTGGTTTAATGCTATCTAGTCTAAATATACCCTTAGCCTTGCATTCATATATGCCTTTATTTTCAACATAAACATAGTAAAATCCAGCAATCCCTTTAATTATTTTTCCTTCCATACATCCCTTTCATCCTTATGAGTTCAATCAGTAGATACTTAAATATTATAAGTTATATATTAAATTTTATCCATAGCATTTTTTTGTCAAACTATCTACGGTACCAAAACATAGGTAAAGAAACACCAAAACAACTTCATTACAAAAAATATAA
>CAZUDG010000011.1:0-30033 GCA_964618775.1 uncultured Lachnospiraceae bacterium
GTTTTCATTTTAAGTTTTTACAAGCAATATTTAGATTATTTATGATGTACTAAATAAGAAGAATGTGTCTTAATTAACTATTATTAATTGGAACTATTTCACTCCAATTGTGCTTAGGATAAATAAATTCTAAAGCAATAGCTCCCAATATATAGGGTATTAGATTGAAAGCAAAAAATCGAATAGCAAAGACTCCATTAACATCAAAGTGACTATGTATTGGGTTTAATATTTGTGATGCAGTCATGATTGCTACATGAAATCCTATTGATGTCCATACATTTTCTGATTTAGCTCTAAAATAACCCAGCATAAAACCATAACCAGGAATAAAGAGGAGTTGTTCCAAAGAGTACATCGCTCCTACAAAGTATGCAAATAATGAAAAAATCAGCGTTTGTATAATAAGAGTTATCCAGTGTGGAAACAGTGCATTTAAATAGCTGTAAATGTATCCCCTTAAGATAAGTTCTTCTGGAAATGCTTCAATTAAAAATACTGTTATATATAAAATCAAGATACTCAATAAAAGTTGATTTAAATTTGTTGTTATCGTTATTTCAGCCCAGCCAAGTAATAAGCAAACAACTAGGCCAATAACTGCGGGAATAAGCCATAACATGGTGCCGATGAAAAAGGAAATAATATTCGTACGTAAACTGCTCATACCAATCTGTTTCCAAGAAATCTTGTCCATTCTGAGTACAATACTAACAAGAATTAAGCATAGAATTGTAATAGCCAGAGCAGTAAAGAAATGAATTGTAGAACTATATTCATTCCCTGAAAACATGCCATTTAGGTATAGGATCAGTCTCCATATTAAAATTGAAAATAGTAATACTACACCTATTCTCATCATCATATTTCTTGCTTTCAATAATTTCTTCCTCCTCCACACAAAATTGGTTTATTAAATTATTTATTTCATATAAAAATACTTATATACATTATACAAACGCTATATTAACTTATCAAGCTATTACTTCATATCTCCAGCCCTGCTTTTCTCATTTTTATTCTTCAATTAAGGTTTTTATTGAATGTCATCTATAAAACGCCCTCAAAAACGGGGTCAGAAAACGGTGCTTTTTCCCCAATTTCTGACCCCTAAATAGGCCTCTACCTACCACATGTTTCGTCTAAACCCTACCTTTTTTCCCCTGAGGTACAAGATGTCATCAGAATTATACTCTCTACCGTAGAATGTCCCCAATCACACTTCGCTACACTCGTGTTCTTGGACATTCCTGACATGAGGCGTACATCTGCTTCTTCAGTCGTTTCACTCCTTCACAAGCAGTGTTACGACTTCAACATGGGTTGAGAGTACAATAATGATGTCATGGGTAGATATTACCCCCTTTGTGGCAGTGACCAATCTTTTTATTCTGCAATTATACAAATTGTAAACAATAAAACCCTCAAAATTAATTCTATATCTTGAAGGCTTTATTTATCACAATTTATTCACTTTTATATAATTCTTATTTTACAGCCCCATTTGTTCTCTTTCATTTCTCCATACAAACGGCCTAGTAATGATTATAATTTATCCAAAATGGAATGATGTCCAATATCTAATGTTATTATTATATCCGCCCCTTCATACTTCCAAAGTATCCTTATATCCATATTTACGCTACATTCAAATAAATCTTGAAATCCTTTAATTTTCTTAGTTCGTAAAGATGGGTAGTATGGATTTATTTGTAACAATTTTAATTTTGATGCCACCTGTCTTTGCTCTAAGTGAGTTAGTTTTTTTAGGCTCTTTTCAAAAGTTTTAGTGATAACAATCTTAAATTTCATCTAGGTTAATTCCCATATCCATAAATATTTTGTCAACGTCATCATAGGATTTTAATTCACCATTTTTATACTCAGCATCTGTTTCTTTAATAAGTTTAGCAATACGGACCATTTCCTTTTTAGGATAAACAACTACAGGGCATAAAAATATTCCTCCATCTTTTTCAATTACTTCAAATTTATCTCCTTCTTTTATTCCAAGATTTTTTACTATCTCAGAAGGAATAGTAATTTGTGACCTTCCACGTATTTCTATCATCATAGCTATCTTCCTCTCAGAGATTCTTACTTTCTGATTATAATATACACTATCTTAACCTTATATTCAATAGTTTTTATTTTCTTTAAACGTATTAATTCTATTGGATACATTCTTCCGTGACCTGTCTGTTTCCCTTGAGCAATCTCCCTGCATCCGCATTTTGGACATATATCATTTTTATCATAATTTATTAATTCTACTTTTCTATTAGCGTTTGTGTCTTTGTTTGAAAATAAAATTTATTATGATACCAATTAGAATTGAACATATGAAAACCACTCCCCATATTATCCAGCCATTATTAGTTCTTCCTCCGCCTTGGTCAACTCCATCAGTATTAAATATCATTGCAAGAATAAATCCACCAATATATCCAACAACAGTTAATATTGAGATTATTCGATTACCTAATAAAGAAGCCGTAACTATTACTATCAGACCAACTATAGCCAAAAAATTTGGCCACTGCTTCATTCCATGCATATCATAAAAAGCAAATCTACATAATAAATATGAGATTCCAAAAAGACCAATAATGCTAACTCCCCATAGGATTTTGCTTTTAATATTCATCCCCTTCAACTATATCCCCTCCTATTATATTAATTTCAATGTTTCTGACATATATTTTATTCTATCGCTTTTTTAAATTCTTTCCCAATACGAATTTGACTCAAGAGTAGTTAGGTTAATCTTTTGTGTATATCTATATGTTTTTGGCCAACTACAAAACATTGATTTTTTATTAAGAGGGTTTTAGTCCACTTTTCTTCTATTCATATTTCCATTTAATTTTCTCTATCTACTGATTTTACTGGGGTTGAGGCTGGTATCTATTTTCTTTTCTCATTAGTAATTCAAATAAAAAGACCATAGGAAAGGCTTTTTCTTTTACCTTTTCCCTATGGACTTTCTGTATTTTTACCACTACTTTATTTGCTTAAACTTGATGCATTTTAAAGATGTGAGGAGTTTGTTTTTTTAGACAATTATATAGCTAATAGGAAACTACAATCCCACCCTCATTGGCATAAGTAGTACTTATTCCAGCTGTATCAACAATCATATAATCCTTGAAGTTGATTTTATCTAGAAGCATATCCTTTAACTCAATTGCTTTTTCATAATTATTACAGTGAGCAATACCTAGTATTTTGTCTTTTGCATTAACCACATCTGATTCAATAAGTTTCACTAGATCTTTTATTGCTTTGTTAAAACCTCTTGCTTGCCCTAGTTTAGTGATTTGACCGTCTTCTGTAGCTGCCATGATAGGCTTAATATTTAATACTGATACCAATATTGATTGCACCTTTGTTAGTCTTCCGTTTTTACGCAAAGTATCCATGTCTTCTAATACAAACTTTGTTTTAAGTTCATCTCTAAAGGTTTTTATTTTATTCTCAATTTTATTAAAATCAAAATTATTATCAATCAGTTCAGTTAATTTATGGGTAATTAATGTTTGGCCTATTGATGCACTACATGAGTTAATCACCTCAATATTTTTATGTCCATATTTTTCAATATAAAGCTTCTTGGCTAATTCAGCACTATTATAAGATCCACTTAAATTGCCTGATAAAGTTACAACAAAAACTTCTTCATCACCTTTCATCTTTTCCATAAAAATCTCTGGAGAGGGACAAGATGTCTTTGCTGTCGTATCACTTTCCTTTATCAATCTTAATAATTCTTTTTGGTCAAAAGTGTCATCATCAACTATCGTTGTGTCTCCTATATGTATTGAAAGGGGAACAACTTTAATTCTTTCATCATTTTTCATTTCCTCAGTTAAATCAGTACAACTATCTACTATTATTTTAATCTTCATATTAAGTCCTCCACATTTGCGTATGAAAAATATAATTTTTCATACTAAAGTTTCACATATTTTTACGAAAGAATTTATAATCAATGAATATCATCCTATTAAAAAGCTTATTTTGCTAGTATTCCAAGTATTTCATTAGTTCTTTGAATGAATTTTGTCATTGCATCGGAGTCAAGTTGCTTATGGCTTAACATAGCTAAATCATATAATTGTTGGCAAATTAAACCAACATGTTCGCCTTCTTCATTATCTAATAGATACTCAACTAAATTATTTTTAGCATTTAACACCAATGTTTCTTCACTTGGTATGCCCATATCACCTATGCCATTTACACTGTACATCCTCATCATATCTTGCATTCTTCTGCTTTCTTCAGAAAGAGTTATCATAGATGCAACACTATCATTTTTCAAGTTCACAACTTTAACTTTCAATTCATCATTCTTTAATTCTTTTTTAAATAGTGAACTTAGTTTCTCATTCTTATCATTAAGGTCTTCGTCGCTTCCATCTTGGAATTCATCATTAATATCAGCATCAATTCTCATAAATTTGTATTGATTATCCATTTGCTCTAAAGAGTTAATAAATGGTTGATCTATATTATCTGATAATATAATAGCATCCTTACCAACTTCTTTAAATAGGTTAATGTACTGGCTTTGTTGTCGTTCATCAGTTACGTAATACACTAGAGTTTGCTCTTCTTGTGCTGATTTATCGGCTGCGGATCCAGTTACTGTTTCTTCAGCTACTACTTCTTCTTGTTCAGTTTTAGCCTTGCCATAATCAGGAAGGGAAATATAGTCATAATCTAAATTCTTGAATATGATATAGTCTTTCATTCTATCCCTAAATTTATCATCTCTTAGACATCCAAATTTAATAAATGGGTTTATATCATCCCAATATTTTTCGTAATTTTCTCTATCTGTTTTATACATGCCTGATAGTTTGTCTGCAACTTTTTTGGAAATGTAATCTGAAATTTTCTTAACAGTCCCATCATTTTGTAATGCACTTCTTGAAACATTTAGTGGGAAGTCTGGACAATCAATAACTCCTTTTAATAACATTAGGAATTCAGGAATTACTTCTTTTATGTTCTCGGCAACAAAAACTTGATTACTATATAGTTTAATTGTTCCTTCAATACCCTCATACTCAGTATTAACTTTAGGGAAATAGAGTATACCTTTTAAGTTAAAAGGATAGTCCATATTTAAATGTATCCAAAATAAAGGTTCTTTATAATCAAAGAATACATCTCGATAAAATTCTTTATATTCTTCCTCGGTACATTCACTTGGATTCTTTCTCCATAAAGGAGTTATCTCGTTAATTGGTTCAGGTTTCTTTAAGGCTTTCTTGGTCTTCTTTTCTTTTTCCTGAGCCTTTCCATCTTCATCAACTTCAACATCAATTATATTGTCATCTGACTCTGATGTAATTATTGTGTCTTCACTATCTTCAATTTCAATTTCTTCATACTCTGGCTCTGCATTTGGATTTGTAAAATATATTTCAACAGGCATAAAAGCACAGTACTTCATTAATACTTCTTTTGCTCTGTACTCATTACAAAATTCGTAACTATCTTCAGATAAATGGAGGGTTATTTCAGTTCCTCTTGAATCTTTATCTCCTTCTGACATAGCATAAGAAAGACCGCCTTCTGACTCCCAATATACAGGGGTAGCACCTTCTTGCCAAGATAGCGTCTCGATTGTTACTCTATCTGCTACCATAAATGATGAATAAAACCCTAAGCCAAAATGACCAATAATTTGTTCATCATTAGCTTTATCTTTATATTTGTCAAGAAAATCCTTTGCTCCCGAAAAAGCAATATCGTTAATATATTTTTTTATTTCATCAGCTGTCATGCCAATTCCATTATCGACAAATTTTATAGTTTTCTTGTTTGCATCTGCAATAACATCAATTCTGTATTTATTATCATCTGGTAATTCTAATTCACCCATTAATTCCAACTTCTGACACTTTGTTATTGCATCATTAGCATTTGAAACCAACTCACGCATAAATATATCATGATCTTCATATAACCACTTCTTAATAATCGGAAATATATTTTCTGAACTTACAGTTAATTTCCCCTGTTCTGTACTCATTTATATCGCTCCTTTATTTTAATGTTATTTTTTTCAATAATAAACTAATACTAATAGAAAGTTTTTTATTTGTCAAGATGAAACTAGCACTCCTTCAATTCGAGTGCTAGTTTAATTGAGTTTTCATTTTAAATTTAAGTTTTTGTTTATATTATATTTTTAATATATAAACTATATAAATGCAATTATATTTCTTCTACTGCTATCCCACTGGATTTCAAAAAACCAACCGCCATCTCATCCCACAAATTATCTAGTGCTTTGTCTAATGTGAAAACTTTAATTGAACTCCCAGTAATACACATTAACTCTCCATTTTCAAATATAAAGTTTAAAAACATGCCATTTACATCCTTTTCACTTAATCCAATATCAGACTTTTTAATAATACTTTCCACCGAAGGCGGTGGCAGCATTAATATAATTTTCATTGAAAGTGGCATCTTTTTACCTTTTATAACATTATAAACAATAGGTTTAATTTCTTTCCAAAAGGAGTGTTCCCTTCCTTGTAAGAGTTCTAATTCGTCACTTGAAAAAAAGTTTTTATATAACTTTCCAGACATCTTAAAATGGTTCGAAGTGACAATATCTATATCTGATACCAAGAAAGTGTCAAACAAATCATGTACTAATAATTCGGACATAAAAGCCTTTATATCTAGTATTTTAACAGAAACCAAAAAAATTCCTCCCTTAAGTCACCATTTACTTATATTCTATGAATCATGTTCATTAAAGCATGTCATTTAAGACCTTTTGATACAAAATATCTTATAGAATAGGGTCTATATCCTTATTTTCATAAAATTAATAACCTTATAAAATATAAGACAATTAAATGAATTGGATAAAACCCATAAAGTAAAAACTTATTAGCTTGCTTTCCTCTTTGTCCATTATATTTTCCAATAAATATCAGAGAAAACATAGCAAGTATCTGTGGAAACCCATACACAAGATTTAACAAAAACAATAATACAAATAGCAAGTTCATATTATCCTTGAATGTATAAAACGCCCAAATCATCAAAACTCCAACAAAAGAGTAATCTGTATTAAGAATATTTGCTAATAAACATCCTAGAGACAACACTATTAAAGCTAATATGTTTTCTATTATATGAATATTACTATTCCTTTGTCCAATATTGTTTGAGTAATATTTTTCTTGAAAATATTTATGTAGATGATGAATAATAGAAATTACTAACAAGCCTATAAATAATGTAAAAAAAATGTTTTGGTGGTATATATGTTCATCGTTTATTCTTGGATTATAAAATGCAAAATTAAAAGGAATTTCAGAAATAAAAGCAAACATTAGAAGTCTAAATAAATATTTCTTTATATTTCTTGTATGAAATAAACCTTCCACTATCAAAAAACAAAAAATAGGAAATGACAGTCTACCAATAGACCTTCCTATTATATATAAAGGATGGCTTGGAGAAATCAATATTGCTGTTCCATGATCAATCAGCATTGTAAACATTGCAATTAATTTAAGTGTGTATCCGCTCAATGCCTTTCTCCTTTATCTATTCTAGGTATGTAGCCTTTTGTTAAGTTCGTCCTTGATGTCATCCCCTTGAAAGAGTAACAAGGCAGCAAAGCTTATAACACTTACTGCTATACATATTACAGAAGGAAAGACCACCGTTACCATGCCAAATAAAATAAATAACAAAGGAACAAAACCATATAATATGTCTAGCAAAAGATAAAACAAATAATTCTTTGCTTTTAGGTGCATAATCTTTGCTGTTATAAACAAAACCACCATGGCTGCTACACTTATTAAAGGAATACCATAATTTAAAGACCAGCCATTAAATCCAGTTATCAAATCCCAAAAAACCAATATCAATGATATAACCCCTACCTGCCAAATCATACTTTTGGGAATGTTGTTTCTTTTATGCATTGCAACAGCTAAAATTATCCATATCGAAATTATCGTTAATATCACATACTTTGGCCAATTAACGTTCACAGGAAACAATATATATATTGCATAGCTAGAGACTATAATAGTAATGGATAGGAAAATTAAAATCTTAAGTGCCATATAGCTATTATATCTCATAGGAATATAAGGAAAAATCCTTGGTGTGTCCTCGCTAGCCTCAGGCAGTAAGTTTTGACACAAGGGGCATCTTTGCTTATTATCTCGTATATTTACTTTGCAATGCTCACAGTACTGCATATGGTATCTTCCTTTCCTTTTACTTGTTTATCTTTAACTGCTAAACTTCAATATTTGAAGCAATATCTATACTAATACCCTTACTTGCAAGGAATTCAATAAAATGGTATTGAATTCCGGTCTCCATATAGGGTGAAGTGAAACTAAGTGTTAAATTATCATTAAATGAAACAACTGATAATTGGGGTCTTCTTGCACCTACACATACATTTACTTGTCTAATAAAAGAATGGAATTCTTTTGGAAACTTAACTATGCCTATATTAGAAAGTCCAGCTGTAATTCCTCTTTCGTTATAATAATCAGCCAAACGAAGGATAATGTTTTTAATTGGTAAGGGGACAATTTTAATAATCTTGTTGTTTTCTAAATACATAAAGCGATTTAATTGTTTACTTAATTCTTCTCCTGTTAGTTTGTTATTAAAAGTTTGATTTACAACTTTTACAATATTCTCAAAAGAAGTACCTTCTTCACTTATATTATACTTAACTCGAATTGTTCCAAAAAAGTTTCTAGCAGATTCTGACTCAAAAAATTGTCTAAGATTAATTGGAACAGATATAACAATCGGCGTATTTTGCTGTCTTAGTGTCATTTCTTTGTATATGGAATGTATTAATAAGGAAGCTAAAAATCCAGTTAAAGTAGTATCATATTTATGTGCTTCATTTATTAAAGCTTTAACCGACATACTTCCTTCAATCAATATATTTCGATTATCTTCCATCCTAGTGCCCTTAATACGATATGCCTTAATTTGCTTTTCACGTTTGATATTTTTATCACCAGTATAATATTTTTGAAAGCTGTCATCTGTTTTATCACTCAGTGAAGGGCTATAGGGCCTCTCTGGCATACTGACCATAAAATCCACTTGATGTTTTATAGTAATATAATGGTATGTTAAGGTTTGTAATAGCCAAACTGCCCCTGTTCCGTCTGTTAAGGAATGATGGATTTCTAAATTTATTCTATTTCCATAATAAAATATCCGAAATAATAACTCCCTTTTATCATCAAAAAAAATCGGAGCACAGATTGTGTTGTTTTCTTCTTCCACAAGAGGTTTTTTATTGGTCTTTTCTAGATAATACCAAAATACTCCAGCTCTTAAAACGGCTCTATAAAATGGAAAGCTCTCCATAGTAACATCAAGGGCTTTTTGAAGGATAATTGGATCCACCTTTTCATTTAACTCCAAAGCAAAACGAAACACCTTAGTATCTCTATCTGAGCTTGTAGGCGGAAATATCTTCGCTGCATTATCTAACCTTTTCCACTCAACTTTTCTTTGATGTTTCATTATTATCACCTTATCTTTTCATACTGTTTTTCGTTGATTATCTTTCAGTCTGTTTTATCCTTAGTTATATCCAAGAACTCTTTTACATGTTTATAGCAAGTTTCAACTATCTCCGAATTTTTAGGAAGGGATAGATAACCATGAACTGCATTTGATATTCTCTTTACTGTAACATTATTACCTGCTTCTTTTAATTTTAATCCGTATGCCTCAGCTTCATCTCTTAAAGGATCGAATTCAGATGTAATAATTAGTGTGTCTGGTTGTTTTGTTAAATCCTTTGCTAATAAGGGGGCTACTAAGGGAGAATTTAAATCTTTCTTGTCTTGAACATATAAATCCATGTATTCTCTTAATTTCTTACTTGTAAGAATATAATCCTCACCATATAATCTAACTGATTCAAAAGGAGAATCCTCACTATAATCATTATAACATGATGGGTAATGTAATATCTGCATGTCAGGTTTAAATTCACCTTTTTTATTGGCTAGTATTGAAACAACCGCTGCCAAATTACCACCTGCACTATCACCTGATAAAATCAGTTTTCTTGGTCCTTTTGGTTTTTTTGATTTTGAAGCTTCTTTATTAATATTATGGGCAATTATTTTTGATACATTATAACAATCTTCTAATCCTGCAGGAAATGGGTGTTCAGGAGCTAGTCGATATTCAACAGATATAACTATTGCATTAGTTTGGTCCGCCATATTACCACAAATACTCGTATAATTATCGATATTACCAGTAACAAAACCACCACCATGGAAATACACAATTATATCATATGGTTTTTTCTTTATTTTTTTTATATTATTTTCTTTAATGTGGTTATTTAAAGTGTTTTTATTGTTTCTTGGCATAAATATACGTATTGGGATTTCTGCGTTGTCAGTTATGATCTTTTTGTCTATCATATTATAAAATGGCTTAAAGTATGGTCTTGATGCTGAGATAACTTTACGATGAAATTCATACTTGTCTTTAATACTATAATTAGGGTTTGACAATGCTTTAAAAATTAATTTCCAAGGATTTTCTATCGCCATATTCTCTCCATTGGTCTTTTGACACAATATAAAAACGTCTATTTATACAGTTACAATATCTATTCGATTAATTTAATTTTATATAAGATATTATGTAAAGTCAATTTATATATTTGAAAATAAAAATAAAGACGTATATATTCCATTTTGTACTGAATATATACATCTTTACAATAATCTTTATATTTAACACATAAATTAAAGTCAACACTTACTTGTAATCAAAGATTAACAAACAATTCAACTTATATTTCTTAAGCCATTGTAACCTGAGCAACACGTACATTAGCTTCTAACATTTGTAATACTGCCTTTACTACTTCCATAGCCATATCTACTATAAATCGGCAGTCTGTCTTAATGGCTTTCACTACCTCTAGATATTCTGAATGTACTTGCTTAATAAAATCACAGATACTATCTAAATTATAGAAATTATTGTTATCTATTGTATGCCTGCCTACTTCTTTACTATTCAAAAACTCTTTCAAATAATACATTAAACCAAACTCATAAGTTATATGTTCTTTCATATTACCTTTGAAGATTTCATTATGTGGATAAGTAAAATAATCTGCTATGTAGTGAGTTATAACTCCTAATCGTCTAGTAAATTCTCTTGTGATTCCTTGTGACCAATCATATTCTTCAGTTATTTTCGCTATTTCATCTCTTAAAATATCAAATGTTTCTTCTATGGTATGTCTTCTTGTAAAAAAAGATGGTATACAGTCTGGCAATATACTTCCGAACAAGAATGATTTTCTGTATTTTTGTAACTCATCGATTTGCAAACTATCAAGTAAATAGCCTGCTAATGATAAGTGGGATTTTTTTTTCATTGTTCCTCCTAAAATGGAAACTTAGTCTCTTAATAATTAGTCTCTTAATAAACCAACATATCAAATTATACTCTAGAAATTATAAATAATCAAGAATTATTTAAGAATTTCTTAAGAATTTACATAATATTAAAAAAAACTTTATATTGGCTAATATTACGGGATTATCATTGACAATTTATTGAAAATACTATAATATAAAAACAACTATTTTACGTAATATATTATATTTAGGAGTTGATTAATTGGATACTAGTGGGGTCACGCAGCTGATTGTAATAATTGTTTTAATATTGCTTTCTGCTTTTTTTTCATCTGCAGAGTCGACATTTTCATCAGTAAACAGGCTAAGAGTAAAGAGCTTAGCTGATGAAGGAAACAATAAAGCAAGAAAACTTTATAATTTATTAGAGCAACCTTCCCATGTATTTATTTCTATACTTGTTGCCAATATTATATCTGTTATTGCTGCTGCTACTATTACTACAATATTTACTATTAACAATTTTGGAAGTTCTTATGTTATACCTGCACTAATTATTTTTACTATTTTAGTTCTTGTTTTTGGTGAGGTTACTCCCAAGTTGATTGCAACCACCTATTCCGAACGTTTGGCTCTGGCATATGTTAATATTATTTCAGTTATGAATAAAGTCATGTTTCCCTTTTCATTTGTTTTTAATATAATTGCTCATGGCTTATTAAAACTAATTAAGGTCGATCCCAAAGAGACAACATACACAATTACAGAGGGCGAGCTATTAACCATTGTTGATGCCAGTCATGAAGAGGGCGTAATTAAGAGTGAAGAACGAAAAATGATAGCCAATGTTGTGGATTTTGGATATTCCGTTACTAAAGATGTTATGGTACCTAGAACCGATATGATATTTGGTTCTGTTGATATGTCTTATGAAGAATTGGTAGAAACATTTTCAATTTACAAATACACAAGAATCCCAATTTATCGTGATTCTAGAGATAACGTAGTAGGTATTCTTAACTTGAAGGACTTATTCTTTAATGTTAATGATCCCGATGAATTTGTAATAAATGAAATAATGCGCGAACCATATTTTACCTATGAATATAAAGGTACTTTCGAATTGTTCCATGAGATGAAAACAAACTCTATTTCTATTGCTATAGTATTAGATGAATATGGTGAAACAGCTGGTCTAGTAACAATAGAAGATTTAATTGAAGAAATAGTCGGTGAAATACGTGATGAATATGACGAAGACGAAGAAGATGCCATTCAGATTATTAGTGAAACCGAATTCTTAATAGATGGTAATACAAATGTAGACGAGATTAACGATGCACTAGGAACCGACCTTGAACCAGTAGAATATGAAAACATAGCTGGACATATGATCTATCTGTTTGACCACATACCTGAGGAAGGTGAAACGGTTACAGAACAAAATGTCATATTAACAGTTGATACCATAGTTAAAAATCGTATAGACAGAGTTAAATTGGAGATTCTTCCTGAAAACGAAGAAGATGTGAGTGATTCTCATGATGAAGAAAACCAGAATAATAATAGGGACATCAAGTCAGACAAAAACAATTCAACAAATAAAACCAAGTCCATAGATAGTGATGATTTAGATTATTAATAGAATACTATGATTAAATAATTTTTCCTCGAAGTCAAAAAGTTTAATACTTCTTGACTTCGAGGAATTTTTAGGTTTTATCCATTATTAATATAATCCATTACTAGAATAATCATCCTGCATCGATGAGTTTATATCATAAAGCAGAAAGTCTCCTTCTTCAAAATTAAATACAGTACCATCTGAGCTTATCTTTTTACTCTTGAAACCTTCAAACTCCCACATACTATTATAATCATTTGATACAACATTGTTTTTATTATAATAACCCAGCCTTACTTGGCCACTATCATCAACCGTTAATATATCAAAGTTTACAATAATATATCCATCATCCAACCAGAAATCTTCATGAAAGCTTACCCCATATTTTCTTGAATAATCATAAACATCAGTATTCATAGGTGTTGCGTATAGTATGGAAGGTAGATAGTAATACCCATACCAGTTTTGAATATATTTTGATTCCAAATCAGTAAAAGTTCGAAAACTTGATGGAATTCGGATATGGCCAAAATTAAATAGACCTTCTCTTTTACCTAGTATTTCTTCATAGTCTTTCTCCAATAATTTAGAAGTGTTTTTTAATTCATTTCTAGGAATCCCTACATAAGGATTGCCAGCTTCTTGAAACTTAATATTAATACGATCAAGGGAGTCTCCCACCTTTACTAATTTCCTGTTTTCATTGGCAATTGTTTCTTCATAGTAAAGATTGACTTCTTCCCGATTATTCCCACTACTATCCACATAATAAAATCTTGGTTTTATTAGTATGGAGGAAGCTTCAGAATACATATTGCCAACTGTAGTTAGTCTGAAACGTACACCATATCCTGTTTTTAAAATACCTTGATTTAAATGACCAGGATGACTACCATCTACTAATGGAAAAGTATATTTTTGTTTTCTGTCAGTATCCCTACCGTACTGATCTTTTGTTCCAGTGGTATAGTCATAGCGATAGTTTTTATTAAAATCTATTTCTTTACTTCCATCAAGATAAACATCTGGTTCATTTATTTTAAGTTCTAAAGAATTATGAATGCGAAATACATCTTGCCATATTGGATAATCTGTAACGTCATATATAGTTAAACCATATATTCTTCCTGAAACTTCAATGTCAACATTATTACTTGCTACATAATTAAATATTTTTGTATTTGCATAGGGTTCTCCTATTTGGTCAAGGTTTGCCATATCTGCATTTACTGCAACACTACGACAAGAGGCTGTATACCTGCCTTCACTTACCCAAATTGGTAGAGAAAACTCATGATTATCTTCCCCTAATGTAAGCCATGTGTTTTTATTTACTAGAACTCTTTCACCAGCTTTATTATAGTGATATATATCAAAGGGAAATTTAACTTCATTTCGCAATTGCCCGTTTATTTTTGCAATATATGAAACATCTTCATCTCTTAATGAATTATTATAATCTCTTTCTTTATAGCCCTTTTTATTTGAATGAAATCCATAATTAGATATTTGTAAGTAAAAATCATTCGTTTCTTTTTCTTTATCTAGCACAAGATTAAGTGCTGATGAATTCTTTTCTAATTGCACATATTGATCATTATCATCAGAAACAATAACATTACAAATTACAGGAGTATGAACAACAACACTATTAATATTTGGTATACTATAATCAACATTTTCATTATACTTGGATTTAATACTAGCAATCCTTTTATACTTGCTTGTCCCAGAGCTATGGTAAATCCCATTCTCTTTTGTTCCTCCTACAACTAAACCTTCTTTTAAAAGGGAAGATTCCTCACTTAGGGAGTACCCCTTGTCTTTAATAGTAGCTAAATATGCTAAATCAATTTCTGGGCCCTCTATTTTCTTTATAGTATCACTTATTACTGGCTTTCCATTAATTATTAATGAGTCATTTTTTACCTTTAGATCAGGGATTTTATTATTTGCTATTTTCGCAAAATCTTCCTTAGGGATGGCTGGTTTAGTATTGTAACCATAAATAGCTTGTGTCTTTAGGGTGATTCCACTGCTTATTTCACCTGGAACTATTATATGATCATTTAAAAGAGATGAATGCTTTAAATTAACTGTGGGGATCTTTAATTTATTGCCATTAGTATCAAAAACACACCTTTCTCCTGGTAAAGCATAATTATATACTATTGCTTCATCAAGCCCATATAAATCAAAGTTATTAATCTGCCAGTATCCATAAGTTCTTTTAACATTAACAACACTTTCTACTAGCTGCTTTTCTGTTACCTGCTCTTCACCCCTATCATTTTCCACTGTCCATGATAGTAGATACTCTTTTCTTACTTTTACTGGATAGGTTATGGTTCCTACTTTTTTCTCGAAATGATAACCTAACAAATAAGAGGACGTATTAACATTTGCATAAAGACTTTCTGTAGCTGGTATACCTTCACTTACATCAAAGTACTCATTACTTCTTTTATCTGCACTTATCAGACCGTTTGAACTTGGACCTTCCATGTTTAATATTGAATTCTCTTTTTTAGGCTCTTCATTAGGATTATCTGGTTCACTGTTATTTGTTTCTTTTTGATAAACTAAATATACCTCCATTCCACCTAATAATACTTTTGTTTGCCCACTTTTGATTTGATTGATGTTTTTTCCTTTACTAAGAAATCCTTCCTCTATCCATTTCTTTGTAGGATCCAACTTCTTAGTAGTATAAAATCCCACTAATTTATAATTACTGTCATAGTAGTTTATAGAAGTAGGTTCATTAGACCATGGGACATATTCATCTATGTACTTGGACTTAAGTTTACCTTTTGGTGCAATAAATGTACCATCTTGGGTAACATAGTATATAGAATTCCCTTGTACTTTAGGCATAAATTTAATTTGCATATTGAAATACTTATTAAATCCAGAAAGTGTTCCTGCCGTCCAGCTTTCAGCACTCATTATATCTATCCAGTTTTTCAGATTGCCTTTTCTTGTGGTTTTTATCTCTTGTCCATTTCTTAGCTCATAATTAAATGATCTAAAGATTCCATGCAAATATATTGTTGTTCCCTTTTTCAGGTCTGAAAAGTCATCTTTTAAAGCATTTTTTATCTGTTCTTCACTAAATGTAATTGTGGCAATAATATCATCCCCTTGACGATAAGTAGTCTTGCTTGCTGCTTGATCAAAATATATTTCAGTTATACCAGAAGATGCTGCATCTCTTACTGGACCTGTTCCAGTATACCCTTTATAAGTTGTTTTACTTGTGATTGGAGCCCTGGTAATACTAAGCCCTATACTTTCCCAGCGAATCTTCACATTAGGTGCAGCTGCCTTGTTTCTTACTACAATTGTTATCTGTCCATCCTTCATCTTTAATGTCAAAACCACTTCACCTAGATTGTTTTTAACTTCATAAACTGACTCTGAGTCTTGTGAGTGAACACCTAAGGGGATAAGTACACTTAAGGAAACAAACATTATAATAACCAAAGACACAATCTTCTTTACTATCAATCAACAATTTCTCCTTCTTTTTATTGCTTACTTTTTAATACATATTGGATACTGCACGACAGCATGCTTGACAAGGATAAGCACCTTCATTTGCAGATTCTTTAGCACTATAAAACACTTTATTATTTGATAGAGTATCAAAATGTAATAATTCTTCACAAGTTATCTTATGATATAAAAGTTCTTCATCTTTTTCTTCTATTACATAAAGTTGCCTTTTTGTTGTTTTACTACTCGATATTATAAACTGGTTAAAAACTATATCCTTATCTGCCCTCAAAGGATAACCTTGAAGTAATACTAAAAAACTTGGTGCATCTACAACATTCATCCATTCACTATTAGCCTGAGGCACATGAAATACATAGGATATCCCTAGTTTTTTTGCTATTTCATTATGTTTATTACAATATTCATTAAGTACACTATCAATAGTTGAAATAATTACATTGTTTCTAATTCTATAAAAATCTTCTTCATTAATTAAAAATGAATCTGGGTGACTTATTCGAAACTCATTAAATCTCTCAAGAAAAATAAAATCTTTAACATGTAAAGTGAAAATACTTTGTTCTTTATCTTTGTCTAATATTAGATTTTTATCATAAATAGTAATCACATCTGATAAAGTAAACCTATAAATAAAGTTATCATCTTCATAATAAAAAGGATGTTTTTCTGACCATTGTTTTTTATAAAATGTTTGTTCATTATTTGATTTGTACTCACTAGTAAAGTAAACATAAAGTCCATCTATGCTAGTAATAGACATAAGAGGTATATGAAATTCCAGTTCCTTCTTTAATTTAGGATCACAAATACCTAAAGAAGAATACATAGAATCCAGGAAATTGTCTACTACTCTTTCCTTATTAACATTGAGGTTAAAATTTACTTCTTCAGGAAAATGTACCATACTATCATCAATAGATTTAGCCAATGCCTGATCCAAATATTCTCTTTCCTTATGGGCAAACCTATATATTCTAGTTTTAACATTTAAGCCTACAAGAAAACTTAAGGCTATAATTACAAATATCAGTGAGTAATGATGTAATTTCATTTTTTAATTACCACCTCTTACAATTTGTTTATTTTTATAGATAGTAAATCCCTCTTCATTTATTAACTTAACATTAATATAATCTCCTTGTTTCATATAATAAGGATTATTATTCTCATAAATTTCATTTAAAATTATATCTGTATGAGAACTTAACATTTGGACTTTATATAATTCCTCTCCTATTGCTGGATCTTCATTTAATTGATAATCAGGATAATAATGTTTTTCTTCATGTTCTATAATAATTTTATAATACGGTGATAATTTATTGATATTGATAGATAGATCTTCATACATGTTATTAGAAATACAGCCTTTTATACTTATATTATCTACAAAAGCATTAACATTTTCTTCTACTTGGGTCTGTACGAGTAAATCCCTGTGTTGGTTTATAATAAGAAGAGGAAATAGAAATATTAAAAATATAGAAAGTATAAGATTAATTATATGTTCAAAAGAATTTTCCATGAATTATACCACCATATGTATACTTAAACTTATTATCAGCTAATAGCATTGTTTGAATTAGATTAGTTGTAAATCTACTACTATTCATAATCACCTGGACTGTGAAGCAATCACCTTCATTAAAATAATAGATTCCCTTAGAATATATTATCTTAAAAATATCAGCTGTATAATTAATGTCTGTAAAAGTTTTTGTAAGTTCCTTATCCAGATTAACATTTGTGCATAAAGGACATCCAGAATCACTCCCATCAAGTTCTAAAAAATAGTCATGGCCCTCACTACAAACTCTTGTATTAATGTGCTCTACAACCTCAATTAGCTGATTAACTTCGTGGTCATTATATTTCACTGTAATATTTTGCACACCTAGTTTATGAGGGTTATATCCTATAACCTCATATCCTTCTTTTGCTATTTCCCTTTGACCATCATAATATATTAAAACAAGAGAAAATTTTATTTGTGATCCAAGTTTAATACTTGTTCCATTACTCAAATCTATTTCAATTCCTACAATAATATTGGAACACATAGGACATTCAAGATATTCAAGCTTGCTATATATTGAATTACAGTTGGGACAGGCTAGATCATTTTCACTTTCCACATAAACCTTAGTTGAAGTCATAACATTTTCATAAAATACCATCACATTTTGCAAACCCTGTTTGTTTGGATTAAAGTTAGAAGTCCAACCTATAACCTTTTCCTTTTCATTGTTTGCATATAGGGCTGTTACTTCAGCTTCTAATGTTTCTCCTTCATTTATAATGTAAAAATCAGAATCCACATTGATTTCAATAACCTTTTTGATACATATATCACATCCATGGTCTTCTTCTGAGTCGGAAATATAGACCTTATCGCAGTATTCACATATATTATTAGAAACAACTGTAACTGTTTCAGTATCTTCTGCAGGTGATTTATCATCTGCTGTTTCATAATAAAATGTAACTTCTCTTGTTCCAAGCACACTAGAGTCTAGGTTATGAGAAAATCCTTCCTCGATGACTTGTGTATGCCCATCTAAAAATATTATTGTTATGTAAGCTTTAATATCTTCATATTGCTCTATTATATCGTTTATAATGCTTACTTCTATTCCTGCAATAGTTTCCCTACATATGGGACAAGGAAGGTCATTATTATAATCATCCAATTCATATACATGGTCATTATTACAAGTTTTTGTGTGTTCTACACTTGTGTTTATAGATTGATCATTTGCTGATACTAATCTTAGGGGACTTGAATATGCACTAGTTGATAAAAGTTCTATATTCGATGGTGTGGTAGTTTTTACCTCTGTTAATAATTCTGATGAATGAGGCTCAACCTCTCCTATAAACTGTCCCTCCTTATTAACACTGTGTATTAGTTCAACTTCATAAATATCACTGGATGAATTAATACAAGCTAGGTATTCTTCATACATTCCAATTGTTAAATAACCTTGATCCATAACCTTATTTGCAAATTCCTTTGTATATTCATTCACATGGTTTTCTATATGATTTTGATAGTTCATTATCAAATTTCTTAATGGTAACATAAATATTAATACACCTACTAAAATTACAGTCACTACTCTTCCTAATCCATCCAATCTTTTCACCACCTCGTTTATATGCTATTAAATTGTACCTTTATAATATCTCCCTGGGAATTATATATATATTGTTTATCATATAAACCATATGAAATTGTATATTCTTTAATTTTACTCTTATTGTGAAAATCCTTCTTGATAACATAAGAGTCAACTTGAATATCATAGTCTAATGGTTCAAGTAATAATGCAACAATCTGATTCTTTGAATAAGAGACTTTATCACTGGTTTTGCTAGCCACCTGAGTTACAACATACTCATTTTGGTAACCTTCTACAGCCTTTTCATAAGCTTTATCATATTCATTATAACTAAGCATAAATACATGAATACCTATACAAAATAAGGCTGTAGAAAAACTTATAATTAAGAAGTCACTAATATTATCCATCTTTTTTATAACCATCTTTCATTGTTTTTTATAGCTTTCTACTTGTCATTTTATTGCTGGGTAAATTTAATCTTAACTAAAGAATTATTATTATCCCTTTCTAATTCTCCTAAAAATAGGGCTGATGGATTAATATAATCTGAGCTTTCTTTAGCAGGCATAGCAGCATCTTTACTACTATAAGCTTTTTGTGTACTTGTACTATCCTTTGTCTTTACTGTAATTGTAAGATCTTCAACACCTGCATGTTTTTTTATTACATTTACAACTTCACTACCTGTAACTTTTAGGCCATCATACATCATAAACTCAACATTATCGTACTGTGAACTCATTGCAGATAACTGATTTGTCCCACTATCTGCAGCATTTTTAGCCTCCCTTGATATAAAAAAACCCAACCCTACAACTATGCAAGTTATAATCACTCCTGCGGCCAATATTAATCCTTTTAAACTATTTTCCACAATTTCATCCTTTCTTTTTTAATATTTTGTTTATTAAATTTTGCTTTAATAATTCTTGTTTTTCCTAAGTTATATCCTCATTATCTAAAGTTATAATAATCTCTAAAGTAAAACTTAGTTACTCTACAATAAAAGCTATACCTGTTATTACATCATTACCATTTCTAATTACCTGTCCCCTATACTTACCTAGGGGGTGAATATAATAATTACTAGTGAAATCTTTTGTTTCTTTGATGTTTTCATTATTTAAAAATGTTTTTGCTTCTAATCCGTTATCCACATAAATGTAAACTGGAGAGCTGCTTATAGATGAGTGGGGACTTAAATTTCTATATATGAAATTCACAACATCACTTCCTAGCACAGCAAGACCGTCATACTTTAAATATTCATCCTCTTCCAAACTAATTGTTATATTATTCAATTTTTGTGTTGTAATTGAGGATATTTCACTTGCCTGTCTTGCTGTATAAAAGCCTAAACTTACAACCATACATGTTATTGAAATACTAGCCGCTAATATTAAGGACTTTAAACTGTTTTCCATGTTTCTTGCCTTTCTTAGAACAAATCCCATTCTGAGGCGAATCCACCTAATTGATTTAAACTCTCCGATACAAAGGGTACTATCAAATATAAACCTATAGTTATAATTGCTGGAGTGTTAGCTATTACTTTGCCTATAACAGCTTTCTTAGATAATATTTCTTCATTATCAGATTTACGTTTGTCTTGGTAAAATACTTGGTCTGTAGCTATTTCATCAAAAGCTTTTTCTATACCAATTTTGTCACTTATAATAAGGCCGTTAACTATACGGCGAAATGGTTCAAATCTTTCATTATCTCTTAATTCTTCTAAAGCCTGAATATCTCCAGAATCAAAATCATTAATGCATGTTTGTATAGAATCTTTAAATATTATTGCAAAATCCTCCATGAATTCTAAAATATTTATAGTAGATATCCTTTCCATATCCTTTACCATCATAATTATTGATTGAAACTGTACAACTTCATCCTCCATATTCATTTTCATTATTTTACTTTTATATTTAACCATTAGGTAAGGATAGCTATATGCAATTAGTCCAAATCCAAGAGATAAGAGCAATTGATACCAATATATAAAGCCCTTATCTTCTAAATTATTTAGATAAATAAAATAGAATAATGATAATACAAATGTTAAAGAGGCATAGATAAAACGCTTTAATATGAAGTCTTTTGTTTTGATGCCTTCTCCTGATTCTTTTAGAACCCTTTCTAAAGTTAAGACTTTCGTATAAAACTTATCCATATAATTATTTAACAAACCTTTAACCAATGAAACCTTACCTATCCTATCTAGAATAGGATTTCTTTCTATAATTATTGGCCTTACATCTTTTAAATTAATCAGCATGAAATATGCTATAAGTGCAACAAAATAAATCATTACTGCTAGAAGTCTTCCTTTACTATAGTCATAAAAAGTCTCTAATTCTGGAATGTTTGAAATACCCCAGTTTCTTATGGGCATTAGAAATATGACGGGTATTACAGCGACAAAGCTTAGTCCTGTAAATGCAAATTTAATGCTTTTATTTTTTAGCAATTCAATATGTACATCATTTTTTAAATTATTAATATTAGAAAGATAAAGGGACTGTCCACCTACAATCTGATCTCCATATTCCATTACCTTAATACTTAATGCTAGAAATAACCTAAGATATTTATTAGGACCTGTGTCATTATAGGCCTGAAATCCCTTTTCTGGATCATCACTTGTGATGATATTATAAATCTTGACCCCGTGGATATTCATTTCCTTAGATTTTTGTTCTATAGCATACTCTATAGATTCTTCTACCATATGACTAATATAATAATTATGTCTTATATCGGTTAAGTAGTTTTCAAATTCTGTCAGTAACCTTATTTCCTGTGATTTGATAGCACTACCAACAATCTCCATATGGAGAACAATAATGTAAAAACTAACTGTCCATATCATGTTAAATGACTTGAAATATAGGAAAGCAAATACGATAGTAAGTATGCTTAACAACCATAAAACTGTTGCCGTTTTCATAGTATTAGCAATGATAAATCCTGCTTCTCCTGGATAAAGAGCTTGAAAGTTTCTGCTAATTTTATCAATATACCATCTAGTAATAATGTTTTTTTGGCAAATATGGTAAAGCTTTGTTAAGTAATTTCGTTTTGCAACTATTTTTCTTCTGTTATATTTTTTGTTATATTCCTTTATTGCTTTTGATTTTAAATAGATTTGTCTTATAATAAGAATTGCAAAAATTAATAGAATAAAAATTATTATTAGAATTATTGTTTGAGTACCTATACGAATTCCTCCTCTCCTATGGGGAACGCCTTTAGAAAAGTGTGAAATTTCTTTTTTTCTTCTTTAGTTAAATGATATTCTATATCCTTTGTTGCTCTTTTACTTAAAGGCCTTTTTAATCTATAACCACCATTCTCAAAGCTTAAAATATCAACAGTTCTATAAACATGCCTTCTTGTATTTTGCCTGAAATATTCTTCAATATTTTTATTTAAATTGTTATTAATGTTATCCTCTTCATAAGGTACAATTTCAGTTATTCTTTCTATATAGCGATGGCCTTCTACATCTTTGGTAAAATGTATATCAAAGCTAACCGCCTCAACAACCTGTTCTTCCGCAATTTTCTCGTTGTTAAATCCACCTTCTTGAAGTAGGGCATTTCTTAAATATGTAACTAAGCTTTCCGTTGTCTTTCCATGATGAGTAAATATTGTAAACTTACTTGCTACTTGACTTAATTGAACAAGCCATCTAGCTACTGGTGCTGTCGCAACTTCACCTAGAATTGTAACTATACCATCTGTCTTTTTCTGAATATCCAAGGCTTCTTGACCACTTACTGTTGATGTTTCTCTAAAAGACAAAATATTTCTCTTAGGATATAATTTCCTAAGGTCCAATTCAAAAATTAATTCCTGCACTCTTAGGGTATAAGTAGGATCAATAAATTCAACTAGGTATTTCAGTATTGTGGATTTCCCGCTACCTTGTTCTCCGGTGATTGCAATTACCTGACAGCCTTTAATCAGCCACTTCATCAACTCAATTGCTTCTTTATTCCCTATGTCTGGTAGCAAAGAGTATATATCATATTTCTTACCCGTTTGAAATTTCCTAATAAAAAAAGCCCAGCTTTCTGAAAGAGGAGGCCTAATTACAACCACCCTAGATCCATCTTTCATTTCATTTGCTATATATCCCTTTGCGCTACTTAATTGACCGGGATTATCATAACGATATATATTCTTACACACTCTCTCTAGTTCTTTTTGGCTGCCAAATCCCAAAAATGAAAGATGAATTGTTTTACCCTGGTAAAATATCCAAATGGAATTGTAAGATAGGTTTGCTTCTTGAAATCCCTCTGTATAAAGTTCTTCACTAAACTGATACAACACATTAGTCAGGCCAGAGACTCCAGCACTAACACCATCAATATTCATATCTCTTATCTCATCAATAACTCCATGTCCCTTATATAATTGATAAATTCGCTGGGATAAAATCTCTAGTTTATCTTTAAATTCTAGATATGTTATTTCACTATTATAGGCATATTCAATTTGCTCTTTTGTAATTTCAAATCCCTGATCTTTTCTGTCCTTATAAGAGCCCATATCATATGTGGAGATTAATTCCTGCAAGGCATTTTCATCATGATCTTTTTTGTATACATAGATTAATATTTCAAATTTATCTTGAATACTTAGTTTAAAGCTATCATGATAAGGAATTATATGATTTATATTATCTTCATTAATCTCAAACTTTAGTTGAAGTAAGTCCTTTATATATTCTTTAATATAGTCTTTTGCACTAATATCTCCACTATTGCAATTTCTAAGGGCCCTTCGTAAATTCTCCTTTCTTTTTTCCTCTTTTAAAGTTTCAGTTTTATCTAACTTATACTCTGTTAAGGAAGTATTTAAAATCTGATTGAAGGTATCTTTTATTTCTCTTACAAAATATGCAACAGAATAATCTTTTTCCTCTAAATATTCATTATTATCCTTCTTGTTATTAAACAAATAGTAAAGCAGTAAAATAATAATAAAAATAATGGCTAATATCAAAAATATATTAATTTCATAATCCATTAGTTGCCACCTTTAATTGCATGAATTCTTCAATTACTTTTGTGAGTTTTTTTACTTCTTTAATAAAATAATAATTAGGGTCTTGTTTTTTTATATTAAGATTTTTATAGAAAAAGGGAATAATTTTCCCATCAGACATGCTATCAGAAAACTCTGTATTATAGGGAATAACATATGAATTGTTGGGCTTGAGCCAGGAATAACTTTTTCTTAGATTAATTAGACTATAACGGGAATTACAATTATAATTACCAAATATATAAATTACTTTATTATCTTTATATTTATTTAGAAAAGTTTCTTCATAATCATTTAAAACAAGTAGATTTTGACTAAGATTAACTACTAACAAGTCTATATCTTCTATGATTTTCTTGGTTACAACATTTTCCCTTGTGTTCAGATCAATAAAAACCTTATCATGATGTTTGTTAGTTGCTTGTAAAATACTTATTATTGTCTTTTCTAAATCATCTTCATATATTTTATAATTATTTTTAACACTAGTTGGCAAAAGTATTAACTTTTTGTTCATATAGGAAAGAGTACAATTATCAATAATTTCTTCATCTAAATAGGTTGATTTTATTGATCTAACCATAGCATCAATTCCCATATTCATAAAATATTCTTTTTTATCCTTCTGTGAAACCGCAATAAGAGGACTTTCTAAATTATTGATATTATAGTGACTTTGACCCAGAAAAACCTTGGAATTATATAATAATACACTCATTATTGAGGCGGCTAACATATTACTTGTAGTTCCATTTTGGCCATGTAAATTGCTCCAAAATGCTATTTTCAAATTACTTACCCCTTTCTGCTTTTCTATATGCATTTATTATTTGGTTTTTACTTAGATTTTCATCGAATTTAAAAAGTATGTCTTGCAGAAATGTTTTCATAGATTTTGACAATTTGTCAAAAAAGAATGTTTGACTATATTGACTTTGTATTTTGAACTTAATGTCAATGGCATCTTGTTCGATTATATAAATATCTTCTATATCAAGCCCTAGGTTTATCTCTAGCAAAACATATTCTGGTGTAATACTACATGGTAAGACATCCTTAATTATGACATGTTGTTTTGGATTACCCTTTTTGCTTAATATATTAATTCGCTTTACATTATGTAACTGCAAATCTGTAACATAAATAATATTGTCACATTGTATTTTTGATAATATCTCCCTGTTAAATCCAAAATCTATTAATACATAATCATAATCCTTACCTATACTTGCACAATAGTTTTCCCCTTTTATAAAGTCAACACCCCTATAATCTAGATATGTACTACTTTCATTTAGAATGTTAGGTATAGGAATACTCTGTGTTAATGCCTTTGTTTCTGAAAAATCAACTAACAATACTTTCTTCTTTAAATGACATAAAATTCTTGATAAGTATAATAATATCTCATATTTATCACTTCCAAAGAATCCAACAATTTTATGCTCCACCATATTCCATCATATCCTCCTTATTTCCACCTATCCCTTCAATTGGTTGTTCAAATTTATAATTTGATTTCGAATAAAAATCTTCTAGCCTAAATTCTAATTCTTTTCTAAAACGTTGATTATCCTTATACACATCAGGCTTTAATAATATTTCATCTAATCCATTAATATTGTTCAATATGTTCGTGTTTTTCTGCATTAAGGCAAGGGTTGATAAGTTAGGCCTATAATTTATAGCTGATGCTTGTTGAATTGTAGGCTCTAAATATTTAGTGGTATAAATTTTGCTGCCAGGAAATAAATAAGTATCTACAACTGCTCCAGCCATATCAAGAATTTCCCTTTCACTAAGCCAAAAAAAACACTTACCTGTTTCACTATTAAAACTCTTTATGTCTTTCTTACTTAATACGATCAGATCTTCTCCATTAGGGAATAATATCCTTACATCTACATAATCAGATTCATTTAAATTAGTATTTGTAAAAAGTATATCGTATTCTATCTCCCTTAGGCCATCAATAGACATATCTTCTACAACCATATCTTCTAATATGTAAGTACCTTTTCTTATATCAATTTTAGAAACCATACCAATGTGTTCTTCCTTGATATAATAATTGCTTTCTTGGGATGAATAAATTTCTGTGTAATTAAGATTCTCTTTTGTTATTATATGTCCCGATGGTATATCATTAATTGCCTCATATGCAAATATCTTATTGGATTGCATTTGTTCTTTTACATTTACTATATCTATTTCATATTTGTTTTTAATCTGTTTCAATATTAAAAAACTAATTATAATACATATAAGAATCATAAAAATGTATACTCCAATGGCAATCAAATACCTAGGAGTAGACCTTCTTAAACTTCTTCGCATAAAACCTCCTTTTATTCGATTTACTTTATATTTCTAAAAACCTTTAAAAAATGTTGATGCCAACCCTATTGTGAATCATTTTAGCTGCATCCATAATCTCATTCATAAAATAAAAGTTTCTATTTTCTAGATCACACTTATAATTAGATAGAATAAAGCTTACTACTTGGCCATGCTTAAGAGCCTCTTTATATTCGCGACTGTAGGGAACTGTTGCTATGTTTGATTTATCAATTGAAAACATTTGTGATATTTTTTCTAGATTAAAATGAGAATTGTTGTCATAATTACTTAGCAAGAAAAGACATCTTGAAATAATTGACTTATAACTTCTAAAGAAGCTATATAACAAATTTGGATTTTGAGAAAGATTTACTACTATAAGGTCTGCTTCTTCTAGAATTATCTTAGTACTTAAGTTGTTATTACTCTGCGTGTCTATAAATGTTAAATCTGCAATCTTATCACTTGCATTTAAGATAGTTGAAATATGATTGTTTATAGCAATTTCAAATAACTTTTTTTCTGTCCTATTATCATTTGCTATATAAAATATACAATTGGCAAAAATATCCTTCGAAACATTACTAATCATATTTATAATTTCCTCATCAATTGCTTCATTACCATTATTATTATTCTTTGATAATTTATATAAGATTGAATCCATACCCGTGTACCTGTTATGATATTGATTATCTTCATAAATGATATTATGATTTATTCTAGGCTGGATAAAGTGATTTATCTTATTTTTCTGTAGATGGTTTTCAAAAATAATACTTTTATAGTTAAACATCATAGAAATCATAACACTAATGCACGCTAGATTGCTTGTTACAGCATTGTATCGGGGAGATGGACTCCAAAATGCTACCTTCATATTTTCTGCTCTCCTAATATCTATATTATCATGTCTATCTCATGTAATTATTTCTGTCTTCTAGAATTACCCTCCTTTTGTATATTATTGTAATATTTTGTATTTTTATGAGATGTTTTTAGAATACCCTATTTCTTCCATCTTGTAAAGATAATTTTTGCAAATGAACCATATTGTTGCTTTTTACAATAATCTACAAAAATTTCTTTTATTAAATTATCTTCCTTGCAAATATATTAGTAGGTTTTTGCTTTAATTTTCTATTTAAAAACTACATTATTTTAGCCTTTTCAAAAATAAAACAGACCAAACACAGGAAAATCCACGCTTAGTCTGTTTAAGAAAATTCATTACTCTTATAATATTATATTATTTAACACCATATTTTTCATAATAATCATCTATTGCAGTCTTTAATTCATCGTCTATAATAATTTCTCCCTTGTATGGCTTATTATAAAGATGTTCTACAACATCTTCCATGGTAACAATAGATGTGGTTTTCATACCATAGGTTTCTTGTATTTCGGTTAGGGCGCCCTTCTCACTTTTTCCTCTTTCACAGCGGTCAACAGATACTACTAGACCTAAAACATTAACATTTCCTTTTGACTTTAAGATTGGCATTGTTTCTTCAATTGATGTTCCTGCTGTTGTAACATCTTCTATAATAATAATTCTATCATTATCATTTATTGGCCCACCAAGAAGTATTCCTGTATCCCCATGATCCTTTACTTCTTTTCTATTAGAGCAGTAACGAATTTCATCACCATATTCTTCATTTAATGCGATTGTAGTTGCCACACTAATTGGAATTCCTTTGTAAGCTGGTCCAAATAAGACATCAAATTCTTCATTAAATTGTTCTTTAATTGCTTTAGCATAATACTCTCCAAGTTTTTTTAGCTGTGGACCTGTTCTATAAAACCCAGTGTTAATAAAAAATGGTGTGTTCCTTCCACTTTTAGTAACAAAATCTCCAAACTTCAAGACCCCACAATCTACCATAAATTCAATAAACTCTTTTTTATACTCTTGCATATCTTTACCTCCTCCTTATTTAACGCATCCAATTATCTCATTAATATCCTTTATATTATATTTTTTCATGAAATCATATACTTCATTTAACACATCTGTGGTTGCACTTGGATTAATAAAGTTAGCCGTTCCAACTGCAACTGCAGTTGCACCAGCCATAAGAAACTCTATCGCATCTTCCCCATTCATAATTCCACCCATACCAATAATAGGAATATCTACGCTTAAAGCAACTTCATGAACCATTCGCACTGCTATAGGTTTTATAGCTGGACCTGAAAGTCCTCCTGTTTTGTTAGCTAATTCAAATTTTCTATTATGAATGTCTATTTTAGTTCCTGTTATTGTATTAATAAGAGAAAGGGCATCTGCACCGCCAGCCTCTGCTGATTTTGCAATCTCTCTTATATCTGTTACATTTGGACTAAGTTTCATTATTATTGGTTGCTTTGCATACTTTTTAACCGCCTTAGTGATTTCCTCTACAGAATAACAACTTTGACCAAAGGCAATTCCACCCTCTTTAATATTTGGGCAAGAAATATTGATTTCTAACATGTCCACATCATAATCCGCTAGTTTTTCCACAACCTCCAGATATTCCTTCTCTGTTTTTCCACATACATTCACAACTATGTTGCTATCAAATTGTTGTAAAAATGGCAAATCACGCTCTATAAATACATCCATACCAGGATTTTGTAAACCTATTGCATTAAGCATACCACTTGCAGTTTCAGCAATTCTAGGAGTATCATTGCCTACCCAAGGAACACTTGAAACACCCTTTGTAGTTACTGCTCCCACTTTATTTAAATCAACAAAATTATAATATTCCATTCCTGAACCAAAGGTCCCAGAAGCCGTTGTTATAGGATTTTTCCATTCCACTCCTGCTATATTAACCTTTGTGTTAATGGCATTTTCCATCTTGCTTTCTCCTCTCAATTTAAATTTCAACTTCATTTGCATTAAACACCGGACCTTCCGTACATA
>CAZUDG010000012.1:0-19237 GCA_964618775.1 uncultured Lachnospiraceae bacterium
CTTCACCACCACCGTGTGGATGGTCGTTAGGGTTCATAACAGAACCACGAACTGTAGGTCTGAATCCCATGTGACGTTTACGTCCAGCTTTACCAATTGTAATTAGTTCATGCTCAGGATTTCCAACTTGACCAATAGTTGCACGACATTCTACAGGAACCATTCTCATCTCACCAGATGGCAGTCTAAGTGTTGCATACTTGCCTTCTTTAGCCATTAATCTTGCAGAGTTACCTGCTGAACGAGCTAATTGACCACCTTTTCCTGGGTGCATCTCTACATTGTGAATTTGTGTACCGTTTGGAATGTTTTTAAGAGGTAAGCAGTTACCTAATCTAACTTCTGCTTTTTCTCCATTTTCAATCTTGTCTCCCACCTTAATACCATTAGGAGCAAGAATATATGCTTTTTCTCCATCTGCATAAGCTAATAATGCGATATTAGCAGTTCTGTTTGGGTCATACTCTACAGATTTTACAGTTGCTGGAATACCATCTTTTCTTCTCTTGAAATCTATTATTCTATATTTTCTTTTAGCACCGCCACCACGATGTCTAACAGTTATCTTACCTTGGTTATTACGTCCAGCTTGTCTATTTAAAGAAACTGTTAATGATTTTTCAGGAGTTGTTTTAGTTATTTCTGAAAAATCAGAGCCGGTCATAGTTCTACGAGAAGGTGTATATGGTTTGTAATGTTTAATTCCCATTTTGTTTTGCACTCCTTCCGTTGCAGTTTGCCCTTGCTAATTGCTACTTGCAACTTTATTCTATCTTTATCTTTTCTATTAATTACAGTTATTATCACTTAATAATTACTGTGTATATTTAGTCATATCAACTTCTATAAACCACTAAAAATTTCTATATCTGCACTATCTTCTGTTAGTTGAACAATTGCTTTCTTTTTCTTTGAAGTTTTACCAGAAGTGTTACCACGTCTACGTGTCTTTCCAAGTAGATTCATTGTGTTAACTTTTTTAACTTTTGTTCCTTCGAAAAGTTTTTCAACTGCATCTCTGATTTGGTTCTTGGTTGCATCTGGATGAACTAAAAATACATATTTTTTAAAAGCCATATCTTCCATACTGCTTTCTGTAACAACTGGCTCAAGAATAACGTCATAGTATTTTAAATCTGCCATTATGCGTGCACCTCCTCGATTTTTTCTACTGCTTCTTTAGTCAATACTAATGTATCGTACTTTAAAAGGTCATATACATTGATTGAATTAAATAATACAGTTCTTACGGAAGGAATGTTTCTTGCAGAAAGCCATACGTTGTCATTCTTTTCTCCAAGAACAACTAATGCTTTACTTACATTTAGGTTGTCTAAAACATTTACCATCTGTTTTGTTTTGATTTCTTCAAAGTTTAATTCATCAAGTACCACTATTTTTTCATTCATAACTTTTGAAGTTAATGCTGATTTTAGTGCTGCTTGTTTTTCTTTTCTATTCAACTTGAATGAATAGTCTCTTGGTTTTGGAGCAAAAACAACGCCTCCACCTTTCCATTGAGGTGAGCGGATAGAACCTTGTCTTGCGTTACCTGTTCCCTTTTGTCTCCACGGTTTTCTTCCTCCGCCACGAACTTCTGAACGAGTTTTTGTACTTTGAGTTCCTTGACGTTTATTAGCAAGTTGTTGAACAACTGCCATGTGAACTAGATGTTCATTTATTTTTGCACCGAAGATAGCATCATTTAACTCTATTTTTCCTACTTCTTTACCTTCGATATTATAAACAGATACATTTGCCATCTGTACGTTCTCCTCCTTTCCTTAAGCTGCTAGTTAGCTTTTTACTGTTTCTTTTAATGTAACTAAAGCTTTTTTAGGTCCTGGTACAGATCCTTTAACAAGGATTAAATTATTTTCTGCGTCTACTCTTACGATTTCAAGATTCTGGATAGTTACTCTTTCATTACCCATTTGGCCTGGCATCTTTTTACCTTTAGCAACTTCACCTGGTGTTGCTGAAGCACCACTTGAACCATGATGTCTATGGTGTTTGGAACCATGTGTTTCTGGTCCTCTACTAAAGTTATGTCTCTTAATAACACCTTGAAATCCTTTACCTTTAGAAGTGGCTGTAGCATCAATTTTATCGCCCTCTTCAAAGATATCAGCTTTAATTTCCTGTCCAAGCTCATAATCAGAAGCATTATCAAATCTAAACTCTCTAATGAATCTTTGATTATCTACACCTGCTTTTGCAAAGTGTCCTTTTCTTGGTTTGTTTACTAATATGTCTCTAATTTCACCAAATCCAACCTGTACTGAATTGTAACCATCGTTTTCAATTGTTTTTACTTGGGTTACAGTACATGGCCCAGCTTGTAATACAGTTACTGGAGTTAGAGTTCCGTTATCATCAAAAACTTGTGTCATTCCAACTTTTCTAGCCAATATAGCTTTTTTCATTGTTTCTTTGCACCTCCTATTTAATCTACAGCGGATTACATCTTTATAATTATGATGCAATCATCCTAGATGGTCTATCTAGTGCAGGTTGCTAAACCTTTTCCTATATATAAACCCTAAGGATATTTCCTACTTGATTTTAATTTTACTTTACTTTCATTTTGATATCGATGTAAACGCCTGCTGGCATCTCTAATCTTGATAATGCATCAACCGTTTTTTGAGTTGGTGTTATGATATCAATTAGTCTCTTGTGTGTTCTTCTTTCGAACTGCTCTCTTGCATCTTTGTACTTATGAACCGCTCTTAGAACTGTAACTATTTCTTTTTTTGTTGGTAGTGGTACTGGCCCACTCACCTGTGATCCTGTCTTTTTAACAGTTTCAATAAGCTTTGAAGCAGATTGATCAATTAGTTTGTGATCATACGCCTTCAATGTGATTCTCATTATTTGTTGACTTGCCATAAAAAAAGTCGCCTCCTTTTCGCACTTTATAAGTACGACAAGCGGTGACTGTACACTCGACCGTGTGTGTCATAATTAATTCAAAAATAAAATCCCAAATATTATCTTCGATTATTAAACCCACATATGTCTGCAAATGTTAAAAATGCTTTTGTACAGTGACTTGCCGTCAGTATTTGAACTTGACATTCGCTCCACGGAAAACCTACTAAATATTAAATGTAGCAACCTCTCGCTTCCACGCTATCAATGTCACAGCATTTGTTAGTATACTATATCACAAATCATTTTGCAACACCTTTTTTACTTTTTTTAAAACTTTTTCTTAATTATATTTTTATATTATATATAATAGGAAGAGACACGTTTAATCCTGGTTAATAACCCCATTAAAATAAGCAAATCACAGGAAGTCTAGATGGACCTCTCATCTTTCTGTTTTTATTTTACTAGAAGATGTGAGGTCCACTGTTTTAATTTAATTGTGCCTTATTCTTGCTTTGTTCTTATCCCTCTATTACTCAACCCTAAAGGTTGAATCATTCATCAAATCTTCAAGTCTTTTATCAGCATCTTCCTTGTTGCTACCTTTTACTCCAAAATAAAACTTGATCTTGGGCTCTGTTCCAGATGGTCTTACTGCACACCATGCATCATCAGCTAACTCATAGTAAAGTACATCAGATTTAGGCAAACCTGAAGGTTCAACTTCATTAGTTACTAGATCTGTAATAGTTTCCCCCTGATAGTCTCTAACCTTAAGCACCCTAGATCCTGCAAATTCTCTAGGAGGATCATTACGTAAGTTTGACATTATTTCATTCATTTTTTCAGTACCTGCTATACCCTTAAATGTTGCAGATAATACTTCTTCTTGGAAGTATCCATATTTGTTACGGATATTATCCATTTGTTCATTAAGTGTAAGCCCTTTATCTTTATAGTAAGCTGCAGCTTCACATAAAATCATCACTGCTGCAACAGCATCCTTGTCTCTGGCATAGGTTCCAATTAAGCAACCATAGCTCTCTTCAAAGCCAAACAGATATGTATGTGAGCCATCTGCTTCAAACTGCTTAATCTTTTCCCCTATATATTTGAATCCAGTTAAAACTTCAAACAAACTTGCTCCGTATTCTTCCGCTATCTTGTCTACCATATTCGTTGAAACGATTGTTTTAATAACAGCTCCATTAGAAGGGAGAGTCCCTTGCTCTTGTCTGGATGATAAAATATATTCTACTATGACTTCTCCTATCATATTGCCATTGAATATTACATACTCACCATCATTATTCTTAACCTGAATTCCTATACGGTCAGCATCGGGGTCTGTAGCAAGAATTACATCAGCATCTACTTCTTTAGCCAACCCTTGTGCCAAATCATATACTGCTGGATCTTCTGGATTAGGATATGCTACTGTCGGAAAACTTGGGTCTGGCTTTTCTTGTTCAGGAACTATGTATACATTTTCAAAGCCTAGTTCTTTTAATACGCGAGGGACAAGAGTGATTCCTGAGCCATGTAAAGGAGTATAAACAATCTTCAATTCCTTACCCGAATCAGATATGGTATTAAGTACATGATTCTTAATTGCAGCAATATACTTATCGTCCATTTCTTTTCCTATAGAAATATACAAACCCTTATCTTTTGCTTCTTCTAAATCCATGGTCTTTACAGATGCATAATCAGCAACTCCATTAACCTCTGCAATAATCCCATCATCTATTGGTGCTGTAATTTGGGCCCCATCCTCCCAATAAGCCTTATAACCATTATATTCCGGTGGATTATGACTTGCAGTTATAACAACACCAGCTATGCACCCTAGCTCTCTAATTGTAAATGATAACTCTGGCACAGGTCGTAGTGCTTCAAACACATATGCCTTTATACCATTAGCATTTAAACAAAGTGCCGTTTCTTGTGCAAATTCAGGAGACATTCTCCTCGAGTCATAGGCAATTGCTACTCCTCTTTCTTGTCCATTATGTTTAATTATGTAATTAGCTACTCCCTGGGTTGCTTTACGTACTGTATAAATGTTAATACGGTTGGAACCTGCCCCTAGGATCCCTCTAAGCCCAGCCGTTCCAAATTCAAGGTCCTTATGAAAACGTTCTTTTATCTCGTCATCATTGTCTTTTAAATCCACTAACTCTTTACGAGTCGCTTCATCAAAATAGTTATTCTCCACCCACCCATTATACTTTGATAAATATTCCATATTATCCCCTTTCTAATTAAAACATAGTAGGCCATTGCGAAACTTAGTGTTATGTGCCGGAATAGGCCTAAACAAGCCGCCTTCCTTACATTAATATTCTGATAACTTTTTAGCCTTTTATTTTGTTTTAAGAAATAATTATTTAATTATACTTATTATAGCCGAATAATAAGAAAATGAAAACACTCTTTCTTATTAAGAAAAGGCAAATACTTTTCCTATTAATAATATTAAAACACCAGCTCGATAAAGAAACAAAAATATCACAATTATGATAATGTGGAGATGTAAGTTCTCAAGTTATAGCTCGAATTAGTCTTGGTCTTTTTGTTTGGTTAAACTGGCTCTTTTTACTGCATTATCACCATATTTGTCTCTAATAGAGTCTAGCATAAAATCTAGTTTTTCTAGTTTCTTGTTCTTATCTTCTTGTATCTCAAAAAGACTTAGTTGATCATATCCTTCCTCTGTCAATTTACTTGCCCTAATACCAAGTAATCTTAGAGGTGTTCCATCCCACATGTTTTTTAGCAAATCGCAAGCGACTTCATATATAATATTTGTTAAATTTGAGGCATTTACCAAGGTGGTTTGGTGAGTTCTACGTTTGAATTCATAATCTTTTGTCTCCACAGCTATGCAATAGCTCTTTATATTATTCTCTCGCATTCTAGCGCCCACAGTTTCACTTAATGATAATAGTACTAAGCACGCCTTATCATAGTCCGTAACATCTTCAGATAAGGTTGTGCTATTCCCATAGCCCTTATTCATTGGTCTTTCTACTTCTACCGCTTCACCATTAATACCCCAAGCATTATTATAAATACTTACTCCAGTTTTATCTCCCAAATGAGATTTAAGAATATCAATATCTGTCTGAGCTACATCTTCGATAGTTTTAAGACCAAGATTTCTTAAGGTTTTTTCAGTCGACTTTCCAACTAAATATAACTCTTCCAAACCTAGTGGCCACATCTTAGTTTTTATTTCTTCAGGAAATAATGTATGAACCATGTCCGGTTTTCTAAAGTCCGATGCCATTTTCGCTAATAGTTTATTAGTAGATACTCCAATATTCACAGTAAATTGTAAGTCTCTTTTTATTCTTTCTTTTATTTCTAGAGCAAATCCCTTAGGCGTCTTTCCATCATCTATACTATCTGTAACATCAACAAAAGCCTCATCGATGGAAAATTGCTCAACCTTAGGTGAGTATTTTTTAAGCAAATTTATTAATTCATTAGAGTAATTTTCATACATATCATGTTTAGGCGGCACCAAGACTAATCCTGGACACTTCTGAATGGCATGTTGGATAGGCTCCCCTGTTATTATATTATACTTTTTTGCAGGAATGGATTTTGCCAGAACCACTCCATGCCTTTTTTTCATATCTCCGCCAATTACTGATGGAATGGTCCTAAGATCAACCTCTTCTATACCATTCCTTCGCCTTTCCACAGCTTCCCAACTTAGATAAGCACTATTCACATCCACATGTAATATAATTGTTTCTTTCATTATAATCACCGCATTCTATATATATATATCTGTAATACTCTTCCTTATTATATTATACTCTTTTCATTTAATTATCAATAACGCTTCCTATATTAATAACTTAATAATTAATTAGGAACAGATAGTAAATAATTGAATAAAATAAACATATAGCGTAAAGGAGAGATACTATGGCTATAAAAATTTTTATAGATCAAGGACATAATCCTCATAGCGTAAATGCTGGTGCTGAAGGTTTTGGAGTTAGGGAACAAGATATAACTTATAATGTAGGCATCTATTTGAGAGATTTTTTAAATGCAGACCCAAGATTTGAAGCTCGTACTTCAAGAAATACACCGGAAGAAATTTTAGGAACCAACAACAATTCTAGTTTAGCAGCACGTGTAAATATGGCAAATTCTTGGCCTGCCAACTATTTTATTAGCATTCATGCAAATGCAAATGTTAATCCAGATATAAATGGTACTGAAGGATATATTTATCAATTTAACACTCAGGCACAGTGGCTTGCTCAGCATATCGTTCAGGCTATTGTTGATTATGTTGGAACAAAATTTAATGGCATTAGAACCGCTAATTTTTATGTACTAAGAAACACTAATATGCCTGCTGTCTTGTTAGAACTTGCTTATATTACTAATAGGGCTGACAATCAATTATTAGTAAACAATCAATACGATTTTGCCTATTCTATATATCAAGGTATTCTTCGTTATTTCGGTTTCCAGTAATTACTTAGTCAAAAACAAACTATTTCTCCTCTAGGAGTTGTACAGCAGCCTTCTAAATGTTATAATTTAATACCTTGGAAATTATTATAATAATTTCCATTCAAATTGAAATTTAATAGTTAAATTCTTTAAAAATGAAGGCTGCTGACTATAATAAAAACACTCTTTTATTATATCATTTTCTATGATATAATGTCGTAATTGATTTAGGATCTCCTGCAATAGGGTTCAACTATTTATTTCACGAACAACCAATCCTTTTATCATTTCAAATATAAATTTTATATACAAATGGATGGCGGCTTATAAGTGAATAGTTTTTATTATAATTAAAGCACCAAACATGGAGGAGTAATATGGGCAAACAAACAAAAAACTATGAAATAAAGTTAAAAGAATTAGTTGCTTACGCACATAAAAATAAAAACATTTTGGAACTTGATAAAATTAATGAAGTTTTCAAGGATTTTAATTTAAACGTTAAGCAGATTGATGGCATTTATGATCATCTTGATAAACATGATATTATAGTTCTTGATAATGAAGAGGACGATAGCGATGATCTAGATGATGACAAACTTGAATCTAGTGGTATAAAGCTAGACAATACATCTGTCACAGAAAGTATGACCGATGATCCTGTTAAGCTATATTTAAAAGAGATAGGTAAATACCCTCTTCTTACAGCGGCAGAAGAAGTTTCCTTAGCTAAAAGAGTGGAAGAAGGTGACAGGGCAGCCGAACAACTATTGGCAGAATCCAACCTAAGGCTTGTGGTAAGTATTGCCAAAAAATACATTGGTAGAGGAATGTCTTTTCTAGACTTAATTCAGGAGGGCAATCTAGGCTTGATGAAAGCAGTCGAGAAGTTTGACTATAAAAAGGGCTACAAGTTTTCTACATATGCGACCTGGTGGATTAGACAAGCTATAACAAGGGCAATTTCTGATCAATCACGTACAATTAGGATCCCTGTACATATGTCTGAAGTCATTAATAAAACATATCGTGTATCAAGAAACTTATTGCAAGAGCTAGGCAGAGAACCTAAGGAAGAAGAAATAGCAGAGGCAATGGATGTATCCGTTGAAAAGGTTAGAGAAGTCTTAAAGATTTCATCAGACCCAATTTCATTAGATACTCCAATTGGCGAAGAGGACGATAGCCACCTAGGAGACTTTATAAGAGACGATTCAGTTATGGGACCTGAAGAAGCAGCATCATACTCTGCTCTTCAAGAACAACTTTCTAAATTATTAGATACCTTAACTGATAGAGAAAAACGAGTTTTAATTCTTCGTTTTGGTTTGGAAGATGGCAGAACCCGTACTCTTGAAGAGGTTGGCAAGGAATTTAGTGTAACAAGGGAAAGAATTAGACAAATAGAAGCCAAAGCACTCAGAAAACTAAGACATCCAAGCAGAGCTAAGCTACTAAGAGGCTATGAAGTTTTATAAAACTATATTATAAATTCACATATTAATTAGACCAGATTGTGGAAACCTTCACTTATCTGCCGCACTTTTAGCAGATAGTAAGGTAACCATTATCTGGTCTTTTTGACTTTTTTTTATTTTGTTTCGCATTTGTTGTCACTTTTTGAAAATACATACATAAAATAGAACTATAATTCCTTAAAGGAGATTTGAATAAATGGATAAGAGACAGCAGATGTCCGGTCGTTATAATAATAGAAGATATAGACAAGAACAATATCAACAAAACTATAGACCTAATGATCGTCCTTCTAATGTAAAACCAAATTGTAACTGCAAGAAAGAAGATAGCAAGCAACTAATGGTTGCTGATAAATGCCTTAATAATTTGCCACTAGCAATGGCCTGGGTTCCTATGCAAAGATGGGAAAATATATGTGATGCTCCATCAGGATTAGCTAATGGAAGCATTTTTAAAGACTTAATTAAACCATATTGTCCTGTGCTACAAAGGAGGGGTGATAGGTAATGACACAAAATCAAACAAGAGAACAATTATTTCGTATTATAACAGAATCTAGTTTCGCTCTTGACGAAGCTATTCAGTTTTTAGATACACATCCTGATGATCAGGAAGCCCTAGATTATTATAATCATTATCAAGATATTTATAAGAATGCTTTAAAAGAATATCAAGAATGTTATGGACCTATTAACCAAAAAGACGTGGTTGCGGAAGATTATTGGACTTGGGTAAAGACACCTTGGCCATGGGAAGGAGAATGTTAGTATGTGGGAATATCAGAAAAAATTACAATATCCAGTAAATATAAAACGTCCAGATGCAAATGCAGCTAAAGTTATAATTACACAACTTGGTGGACCTGATGGTGAATTAGCCGCTTCAATGCGATATATCTCTCAAAGATATTCTATGCCATACCGCGATGTAGCAGGCTTATTGACTGATATCGGGACGGAAGAACTTGCACATTTAGAGATGGTTTCTGCTATAGTATATCAGTTAACTCAAGGGTTAACTGCAGAAGAGCTTAAAGCATCTGGTATGGATGCATATTTTGTTGACCATACCAATGGCATATATCCACAAGCAGCAAATGGTAACGCTTTTACAGCGGCATATTTCCAATCTAAAGGAGATCCTATCACTGACCTCCACGAAGATATGGCTGCAGAACAAAAAGCTAGAACTACTTACGACAACATTCTAAATCTGGTTACAGACCCAGATGTTACAGATCCAATTAAGTTCTTAAGACAAAGAGAAATCAACCACTATCAAAGATTTGGCGAGGCACTAAACAGGGTTGCTCACAGATTAGATGCTGACAATTTCTATTATATTAATCCGTCTTTAGCCGCTGGCAAAGTTTTTAGAGAAAAAAGACAATCATAAAACTTTTAATCATTTAACATCATATTAAAATAATATTATATACAATAAATTAAAAATATAGTTAGGAGTCCCTTGTATATCTGTTTTATATATTAAGATCTTACAAGGGACTTCTACTTGTTTCAAGTTGTTACAGGTTGTTTTAAATTATTCTAAGCTATTACAAGCTGTTATGAGCAGCTTTATATGGGTTTAAGCTATTTCAAGTGGGGGTTTTATTTCATAAATCACTTCAACTTCATATCCTCCATTGCTGGATTATCAATTAATCTTCCTTCATAATCAAATCTAGAACCATGGCAAGGACAATCCCAGCTTAATTCATCTTGATCCCAAGTCAACTCACAACCTAAATGAGGACATGTAGTAGAAACTTTATATAACTTCCCTTCCTCATCCCTATAAACTCCAACCTTCACATCATTGTATTCTATAACCCCTCCATAACCTTTCTTAATAGCTTCAAGTTGCTTCTTAGGTATTTTAAGCTTTTCAATTATTAGGCCCTTAGCAATTGTTTTACCCTCTTCCCCTAAGGTCTTCATAGATGCTGTAACCTTAAATCTTTGGGGAGTAAAGACTTCTTCATAAGGATTTTTCTTGCCCATTATTAAATCATTTATTATCATTGCTGAAACCATAGAAGATGTCATTCCCCATTTTTTAAAGCCAGTTGCAACATACATATTTGGAGTAGATGACGAATAAAGCCCGATATAGGGTACATTATCTATAGACACACAGTCCTGAGCAGACCAGTGGCACACTTCTTTACTGTCAGGATAAAAATCTTTAGCTGCACTCCTTAGTTTTTCATAATAGCCCCCGTATTTGTTTTCACCTGTGCGATGCCCAGGGCCTCCTAAAATCAATTGATCCTTATAGTTCCTAAAAGAAAAACCATTTTTTTCTTCATCTATATACATTCCATCAAGCTTTTTTGCATTTTCAAGACCAATTACGTAAGATCTTTCTTGATGCATTCGAAGAAAATAATACCCTGGGACATTAATAAAAGGATAATGCGTTGCCACTACAATATGGTCGGCCGTAACACTTCCATTATCAGTAATTACTTTGTTATCTTTTATGTCCTTAACCATGGTTTTTTCATAGATTTTTAAAGGTTTAATTATCTCTTGCAAGAATTGTAAGGGATTAAAAGATGCTTGATTAGGAAAACAAACACTTGCCTTAACATCAAAAGGTAGCGAAGTCTTAGTTGTAAAGCTCGCTTCTATTCCAACTTTGTTAGCTGCTTCTACCTCTTTTTCTATCTTACTTGTATCGTCTAAGGTATAGACATAGGCAGACTCTCTTTTAAAATGACATGAAATATTATTTTCATGAATAATATCTGAATACATTTGAATAGCTTTTTCATTAGCCATAGCATATCCTGTTGCATGCTCTAAGCTAAATTTATTTATTAAATTATCATAGATTAGATTATGTTGTGAAGTAATCTTTGCTGTAGTGTTCTTAGTCTGGCCACTAGCAATTCTACTGCCCTCAAGAACTATCGTGTGTATATTTTTCTTTTGTAGAAAATATGCAGTTAGTAAGCCTGCCATTCCTGCACCAATCACTACAACTTCTGTTTTTTTATCACCTTTTAGGGAATCCATTTGTGGAATCTTACTATCTATAGTCCAAAATGATGTCATTATACCAATCTTCCTTTCTGAACATGTAAACAACTTGTTATACTATCTATTAGTCTCCAAAAACAGCAATTTTATAATCATAAAATGTTTTTTATAATCTAAACAACTTAAATACAAACTAATATGGGATTGATATCCCAAAGATTCCGCCATACAATCCTAAAAACCCAAAGAAAAAAGGCCGCAATCAAGCGACCTAACCCTCATTAATATAACTCTCGTTTATTTTCTTCTCAAATCCACTGCGTATTAGTTTAAATTAATACTCCCCTTTATAGCATTTTAATTGTAGTTTATTTTACATTCATACTTTCCACACAAACTCTTAAAAATAAAACTCTAGCCTTTTACACTTCCTAAAGCCACACCCTGAACTATATATTTTGAGAAGAATAAATATACAACAAGAACAGGGATAATAGCTAAGGCAATCAAAATATAAACCTGACCCATATCAAATTTCATAAAATCTGCACTTCTAAGTTGAGCAATTAATATTGGTATAGTCTTCTTCTCTTTACTTTCTAATATTAAGTTTGGAATAAAATAATTGTTCCAGGAGTTAACAAATGTAAATATAATTTGAACAGAAATGGCTGGTTTTATAATTGGAAGTACAATCCGGTTAAATGTGTTAAATTCCCCTGAACCATCTATTCTTGATGCCTCAATTACTTCTATAGGTAATGTACTCTCCATATATTGCAACATGAAAAAGAAAACAACAGGAGATGCTATCGCTGGTATAATTAATGGTATGAATGAATCATCTAGTCCCATTGTAGTCATCTGCCTAACAAATCCAAGAGCTGACACTTGAGTAGGGACCATCATTATCATTAGTATAAATGTCATGGCTGGCTTTCTAAGCTTAAAGTTATATGCATGAATAGCATATGCAGTAAGTGCTGAAAAATATGTTGTAAACAAAGCAGTAGTCATGGCTATAAAAAAACTGTTAACCATTGCCTTTAATACAGGCAAGTTATCATTAGCCATTAGCTTTTCCCAGTTTGCCATAAATGATCCTCCTGGTAGAAAAGAGAATCCCTGTTGTATTGCTGAATGTGCCCTTGTTGCATTAACAATCAATATATAAAAAGGAAATAGACATATAAATGCCAGCAAAACCAGCACTATATATGATATTACTCTTCTAACTTTTAACATTGTTATTTTTTTAGTTCCATTAGTATTCACTCTTTTCCCTCCTCTCAATCATCCTTATTTATTACTAACTTATATACCATTAAACTTAAAATTACCGATAGGGCAAATAAGATTACTGAAAGCGCACCTGCCATACCATAATTTTTACTAAAGAGATGTTTATTCAAGTACATCATCAGTGTCATACTAGTTCTGTTTGGGTTACCTGAACCATTAGTTAAAATCTGAGGCACATCAAACATCTGTATTCCACCTATCATAGATGTTATAAATACATAAATTAATATCGGTTTTAATAATGGTATTGTAATATGTCTAAAAATCCGCCTTGGTGACGCTCCATCTACTTGAGCTGCTTCAAAAAGGCCAGGATCAATTCCCATCATTCCTGCCATTAGAAGAATAGTCGAATTACCAAACCACATCATAAAATTCATTGTAGCAATTAATCCTCTAGTTCCTACAACACTTGAGAGAAACCTAAAAGGTTCATTTATAACTCCCGTAGACATTAGAATGTTATTAATTGGTCCACTATCTGAAAAGAGCGTAAAGAATAACATTGCAAAAGCGGATGCCATAATTATATTAGGCATATATATTACCGTTTTAAAAAAACCTTGCACCTTTAATCTTAATCTAATATCTGTAAACCAAGCAGCTAATAATAATGCCACTATTATTTGAGGAACAAATCCTAGTAACCAAATGATCACTGTGTTTCCTGCATACTTTAATAAGTCACCTTCTGTTATAAGCTTTCTAAAGTTATCTAATCCTACAAAAGTTGGTCCTATCTGATTTAAACCAGACATATAATTTTCAAATAAACTATTAACAAAAGTAGACATCAAAGGAATAAAGGAAAAGATTATGTATATAGCAAAAAAAGGAATCAAAAAGTAGTATCCATATCGGTTATATACCACTGCCTTACTATTCTTTTGTCTGTTTTTATTGTTTTCATTTCTAATTTTCATCTAATACAACCCCTTATTACCCTTATTAATTTGGGCTTTTACATATGTAAAAGCCCAAATTCTTTTAGTTACAGTATTAATAAGTTAATTCTGGATACTTTTCTATTGCTCCAGTAAGGAAGTTCTCTAAAGCCTGATCCTTATCTACATTACCATCAAAGTAATCTTTGAATGCCTTTTGGAATTCTTCATTAAGTCCTTGGTCATATATAGATATATTACTCATATCAATAAGTGGTGCTGCTTCAGCAAATAGTGCTATATGATTTTGTCCGCCTAAGAATGCAGATGCATAATCACTTTTTGCTATTTCATTCATTGCAGCCATGTTGTTTGTATAGTCTTCTGTATCAAGTGTAATTTGTTTCATTATATCTTGATCACATGTTAATGCTAGCATCATATCTTTTATAGTTTCAGCATTATCAGTTCCGGCTGCTGCACAAATCCATGTTCCGCCCCAGTAATAACTTTCAGGCCCTTGACATACTGCATAGTCACCATAAATTCCATTACCAACTTCAGCAACTCCACCTTCAGTTTCAGGTGTTTCTAGAGCGTTTCCTAATAATGTGAAGTTAATTCCCCATGTAGAATAGAAGAATCCAAATACTTCACCATTAGGGCCTTGATCTGCTGACCATTCAGGAGCCCATAATGAAGTTTTGTTATTATAAGCTTTATCTGTATAGTCTTTTGTTTGTTCAACCCATCTCATTAAATTATTATCGATAGCAATGTCTGTTCCATCAACCCATGGACTTGATACATTGTTTGAGAATACACGATAAGAATCATCATATCCTGATAACATCTTATAACCAGCGTCAGCTGCTTGTTTTGCAACATCGTCAAATTTATCCCAATCAGCTAGAGCTTTTTGTACTTCTGCTGGATCATCAGTACCTAAAACATCTTCTGCTATTGAACGTCTATATGCAAAAAGTCCTGGAGTTGCTTGCCAAGTAACACCTTTTAACAAGCCATCTGTATCAGTAACAATATCTTTTGTGTATTGATACATTTCTGCAGTATCAGCATCAGTTAGTCCAACATCACCAATAACGTCTAATGTGTAGTCAGTATTAACATACTTTAAAGCGTAATCTGCTTCTACAAGGAAGATATCAATTTTTTCATCATCAGATGCATTCTCTTGATTTAATAAATCTTGATCTAATTTATCTTGATATGCATTACCTTCATTAGGAGTAATAACCCACTCTACTTCAATTCCTTCTGGTAATTTGTCTGCGTAGTAATCATTGAATCTACTTTGAAACTCTTCATTCCAACAATAAATTCTAAGTACTTTTCCTTCGTCATCTTCTGCAGCTTCTGTTTCTTTAACTTCTTCTGCCTTTGTAGTTGCCTCTGTTTGTACTTCTTCTTTTGCAGCATCTGTCTCATCACCCGAGTCAGAACCACAACCTTGTAACAACAAACTTCCTAAAACTAATACTAAAACTAATAGACGCCAAGTCTTTTTCATATAATACCTCCTCGTATTATTTAATAACCTTCACAGTTTCCCCTTTTTGCAAGTTTCCATTTATTGATACTCTTTCTGGAAATGCAGTGTTTGGACTTTCAATTTCTCGTATTAACTTCTTTGCCGCCATCTCTCCAATTGCCTTTGTATCTTGTTGAAGCGTTGTTAATCTTGGAGTGATTACTCGTGATATTGATAATCCATCGTATCCTGTTACAGAAATATCCTCTGGTATACTGTATCCTTTTTCTCGAATTGCCATAATTCCACCTAATGCTGAAAAGTCATCAGGGTACATTATACATGTAGGACGGTCATCGAGTTCCAATAACTCTTTAGTTACTTTCGCTGCTGTTTCTGAATCTAAATATGGACATTCTTTTAAATATTCGTCTGGTATGGTGATTCCTCTTCCATTAACATTCCTATAGAAACTACCAAGTCGTTCTCTGGTTACAGCTGAATCTTTACCATGTATAAAAGAAATCTTTTCATGTCCCTGCTCACAAATATAGTCCACTAGCTGGTCTACACCGTCAGCGTTGTTAGAAAGAATTGCAGAGCGTTTATTAAAAATATAGTCGACTGTCACAACAGGTATATTGCCATTAATTAATTCCACAACCTCTTGATCTTCGAAATCAATACAAGCAATAATAACACCATCAAAACTCCTATATAAAGAGTGTTCATAATATGTCATGTTTTTATAGCCACCTATATTTTTATTAATGAATGTCAAATCGTAACCTTTTTCTTCTACTGCGGTTTTAAAATACTGCAATATATTAGAGAAATATTCATGAGTCAAACCACTATTAGCATCATCCTCAAACAACACTCCTATATTATAGGTACGTTTTGTCTTCAAAGATCTTGCAGCGGCATTAGGTAGATATCCCATCTCTTTTGCTACCTTGTGGATTCTTTTTTTTGTTGCAGCTCCTATGTCACTATGATTGTTAAGAGCTTTACTTACTGTAGCTGCTGAGACATTGCATACTGATGCAATTTCTTTTAAAGATACCATCTTTTAACCTCCTTTTTCGCTACTTAATCGTTTTAGTAAATATAATATAACATGGTTTCAGAAATAATGCAACATATTTTATTTATATTTTATTATTTCTATACACTTTCACTAGTTAATGGCTATAAGTTTACATTTAAAATTTCTATTGCAATCAATTATAAAATATTGTATAGTTGAATTGATTATTTTACTACTTTTTCATTTCTTATTACTTAAACGATTCAGGACATGTAAGGAGATTATAATGAAGTATGGATATTTCAATGACGAAAAAAGAGAATATATCATTACAACACCAAAGACACCTTTGCCTTGGCTTAATTATTTAGGAGACAAATCTTTCTATTCTTTAAAGACTAACACCTGCGGTGGTTACAGCTTTTATAAGGATGCTAGACTTCTACGCCTAACAAGATACAGGTATAATAATGTTCCAATGGATTCTGATGGAACCTATTATTATATTAAAGAAGAAGATAAGAAACCTTGGAATCCTGCATGGCAACCATGTCAAACTGATTTAGATAGTTATGAATGTCATCACGGTCTAGGATACTCAACTTTTCTCTCTTCAAAAAATAGTCTACAAAGTGAATTAACATGTTTTGTTCCACTTAATGCAGACTGTGAAGTTAATTACCTAAAGCTTAAGAACTTAAGTAACGAACCTAAGTCACTGTCTCTATTTTCATTTGTGGAATTTTGCCTATGGGATGCCCTTGATGATATGACCAATTTTCAAAGAAATTATAACATTGGAGAAGTTGAAGTTCATGATTCAACCATTTTTCATAAAACTGAATATAGGGAACGTCGTAATCATTATTCATTTTTCCATGTTAACAGTCCTATTGATGGCTTTGATACAAACAGAGAGTCATTCCTAGGTACATATGGTAGCAAAGCTAATCCTCAAGTTGTAGAGACCATGACTTCAGGCAATTCTATAGCTAGCGGATGGGCCCCTGTAGCCTCTCATAATATTAAGGTCGATTTAGAACCTGGAGAAGAAGCAAGTTTTATCTTTGTATTAGGTTATGGGGAGAATTCTCAAGATAAGAAGTGGTCTTCAAAAGGATTGATTAATCAAGAGGCAAGCCAAGAGTTAATACAAAGATTCAACACTGATGAACTAGTTTTTTCTGCCTTGGATGATTTAAAGGAACATTGGAACAATCTTCTTGATAATTACAAAGCAGATACTTCTGATGACAAGTTTAACCGAATGGTTAATATCTGGCACCAATATCAGTGCATGGTTACTTTTAATTTATCTAGGTCTGCATCTCTTTTTGAATCTGGAATTGGAAGAGGTATGGGATTTCGCGACTCATGTCAGGATGTCTTTGGCTTCTTACATATGATGCCAGATAGGGCAAGAGAGCGAATTTTGGATATAGCAGCAACACAACTTGAAGACGGTAGTGCTTATCATCAATATCAACCACTGACAAAGCAAGGAAATTCTGATATTGGTTCTGGTTTTAACGATGATCCTCTCTGGTTAATTGCTGCAGTCGCTGCTTATATTAAAGAAACTGGAGACTGGTCTATCTTAGAAGTATCCGTGCCTTTTGACAACGATATTAACAATTCCGGCTCTTTGCTGGAACATTTAAAACGTTCTTTCCACTATATATTAAACAACTTGGGCCCACATGGTTTGCCCTTAATTGGAAGAGCTGATTGGAATGATTGCCTAAATCTAAACTGTTTTTCTACTGAGCCTGGAGAGTCATTTCAAACTTCGGGGCCTGATGAGGGACCTGTCGCAGAATCCGTATTTATCGCTGCCATGTTTGTATTATATGGCAAAGACTATGCTTATATGTGTGATCAGTTAGGTATGAATGATGAGGCAAGTTTTGCCAAGGATTCCATAGATAACATGGAAGAAAACGTATTAAAGCATGGTTGGGACGGAGAATGGTTCTTAAGAGCATATGATGCTAACGGAGATAAGGTTGGGTCTAAGGAATGTGAAGAAGGTAAAATATATATAGAACCTCAAGGTTTTTGTGTCCTTGCTGGTATAGGAATAGAAGAAGGCAGTGCACAAAAAGCCCTAGATAGTGTTAAGACTCATTTAGAAACGCCATATGGAATTGTTTTATTGCAACCACCTTATACCGAATACCAATTGAACCTTGGAGAAATTTCTTCATATCCACCAGGATACAAAGAAAATGCGGGTATTTTCTGCCACAACAATCCATGGGTAATAATAGCTGAAACTCTAATTAACCGTAATAATAGAGCCTTTGATTTATACAAGAAAATAACCCCTGCATATTTGGAAGATATTAGCGATGTTCACCGAACTGAACCATATGTATACTCCCAAATGATTGCTGGTAAGGATTCTCCTAATATGGGTGAAGCAAAAAATAGCTGGTTAACTGGAACTGCAGCATGGACATTCATGACTGCCTCCCAATATATTTTAGGCGTTCGCCCAGGCTACGAAGGTCTCTTTATAGATCCTCGCTTACCTAGTCATATGGATAAGGTTCATATTACCAGGAATTTTAGGGGAGCAATATACAATATTACAATTCATAATCCAGATTCCATTGAAGGAAAGGTTACATCCTATATTATTGATAACAAGAAATATGACGGGAACTTCATACCTTATGATTCTGCTAATAAAAAAGTT
>CAZUDG010000012.1:19337-29896 GCA_964618775.1 uncultured Lachnospiraceae bacterium
TATCTAATACCTATTATCAAATACACGAGTGGTCTTTTTCTCGCTTCTTGGTAACTCTCCTATATCTACAGCCCTTGCTATAATAGTAATTCCAATCATACTTTTGAATACATATTTCAATTTGCTTTCTAATTCTTCTTTACTATCAATTAAACTTGTTTCGAAATATACACTTACTATATCCCTACCATAAAGATGGTCTATCATAACTTGATATTCAGAGCTTGTTCCTTCAACTTCTTTAAGAACATCTTCTATTTGGCCAGGGTAAATGTTTACTCCCCTAACCTTTACCATATCATCAGTACGGCCAATCAAAGTATCAATTCTCGGATAAGGGCTTCCACACTCACACTCTCCCTCAATTATTCTTGTTAAATCATGGGTTCTGTACCTAATCAGTGGGGCACCTTCTTTTTGTAGAGTCGTAATAACTAACTCTCCAATCTCACCATCTGGAAGAACTTCACCAGTCTTAGGATCTATTATTTCACAATATATATAATCATCCCAGTAATGCATACCACATTCATAATCACAAGACATTCCTACTCCTGGCCCATATATTTCAGTTAAACCATATATATCATAAAGAGTAACTCCTAGTTCATCTGCGATTCTTTGACGCATTTTATCTCCCCAGCGTTCAGAACCAATTACTGCCTTTTTCAAGTGGATTTGATCTCTAACACCACGTTTTTCTATTTCTTCAGCTAATAACAAAGCATAGGAAGATGTAGCACAAAGCACCGTACTTTTCATATCTACCATCATTTGAATTTGTTTATCTGTGTTGCCAGGTCCCATAGGAATTACCATAGATCCTAGTAATTCAGCGCCTGCCTGAAAACCAATTCCTGCTGTCCATAAACCATATCCTGGAGTTATATGTATTCTATCTAAGTCGGTTATTCCTGCCATCTCATAACAACGCTTAAACATTATAGCCCAATCTTCAACGTCTTTACTTGTATAAGGAATTATTACAGGTGTTCCTGTAGTTCCTGAAGATGAGTGAATTCTTACTATGTCTTTTTCTGCTGCTGCAGCAATTCCTAATGGATAACCAGACCTTAGTTCATCTTTGTTAGTAAAAGGTAATCTCTCAAAATCCTCTTTAGAAGACATATTCTCTCCATCTATATCTGCATACTTTTCAAAGTAAAGATTTCCCTCAAAACTCTTTAAATATTTAATTTGGTCTTTTATTATATCTAGTTGTTCTTGACTAGGATTCATTTGTCTGACCATACCTTTCTTAATAAATATATGAAAACTCTGAATATATAAACTTAATCTTAAGTATCAAAGCTTTTCATTTTTATATTATCTTATACTTACAAAATCAGAACCAAGCTCCACCGCTTTATGATTTAGCTTTCTATATTGTGGAGCAATTATAGTGTCAATTACCTTTTCAAGATCCTCTTTATCAATTCCTAGTTCCCCTGAAGAAGATGCTGCTCCCAGAAGGGCTAGATTAAGTACCTTTGAAGTGCCACATTCTTTTATTATATGATCTGCATCCACTACTATTACATTTTTAATCTTAGATTTCATGTAATTTATCATTTCTTCTGAATCAAAGACTTTATTGGTTAACGTTGCTGTAGTTGGAGTTATTCCTTTAGAAGAAACTACAACTGTTCCGTCATTTTTAAGGTAATGTAAATTCCTTAAGGCTTCAGAGGGTTCAAATCCTATTAGCACATCAGCTTGTTTAAATGGTATTAAAGGGGAATAAATCTTTTCACCAATTCTTACATGACTTACTACAGAACCACCTTTCTGTGCCATACCAATAGTTTCAGCAGAATGGGCTTTCATACCTTTATTCAGGGCACAATGTGCTATTAACTTAGAAGCTAATACTGTTCCTTGACCTCCAACACCAGCAAGTATACAATTAATCATTTTCATAACCTCCTATAGCATTAAACGGACAAATCTGTGTACATAAATCACAACCATAACAAGAAGATGGGTCTATAATCGCTTTACCATCACTTGCTTTAGTAATTGACGGACAACCTATGTCTCTGATACATTTGCCACAAGCTGTGCACTTGTCTTCATAAACGGTTTGAAGAGGACCAGGGGTGGTTACAAATATACAAGGGGACTCATATACTATTGCTGACACTCCGTTTTTTGCTATCTCTGCTGCATGGCTAGCTGCTTCTTTAGCTGCATCAAGATCTAATGGATCAACCACTTGTACATCATCAACACCTATTGCCTTTAATATTTCAGGAATAGAAATCTTATTGGCAACATCGCCCATCATAGTCTTTCCTGTTCCAGGATGTGGTTGTTGGCCTGTCATTGCTGTTGTTGAGTTATCAAGTACAACTAAAACCATATTAGTTTTATTATAAACTGCATTTATTATGCCTGTAATTCCTGAATGGAAAAATGTTGAATCTCCTATAAATGCAAAATTAGTTGTATCAGGTTCAGCTCTTTGTATTCCTTGTGTGTTAGTAACTCCTGCTCCCATGCACAAGCAAGTATCTACCATATCAAGGGGCTGTGCATTTCCAAGGGTGTAGCATCCAATGTCTCCGGTAAAGACTGCCTTTTTACCCTTCATAGCCATTTTAACTGCATAAAATGAAGCCCTATGTGGACATCCCGCACACAATACTGGTGGCCTCACAGGAAGTTCAGGTTTGTCAACATACATATCAGGCTTTTCATACTCTAAGCCTAGATAATCTGCCAATACTTCTGCAACATACTCACTTGAATTTTCTCCAGCTTGTTTTACATCACCTGTTAGTTTTCCTTTTATATCAATGTTAATGTGATGTTTTCCACAGATATATGTTAATTGCCTTTCATATACTGGATCTAATTCTTCAATTGCTATTACATGATCTACAGAATTTAAAAACTTTAGGGCTAACTTCTCAGGAAATGGATGAGGTGTGGCAATCTTCAGTAATGTATAATCATCTTCCTTTACATTTAGTAAGCCTAAGGCCTCTTTAGTATATGCATAATTTACACCACCACTTACTATTCCTAACTTGCCTTGTCCTTCTATAGTATTAAATCTATAACTTGAAAACTCATCTGCAATTATTGGATTTCTTTTTTCAATCTTTAAATGGGCATCGTGTGATAACTTAGGAAATATAACCCACCTTGCTTCCTTTTTAAATCCTTCGCTAATATGTTTAGTAATCTCATCTGCAATTTCTATTGTACTATAAGCATGACATATTCTTGTTGTAGGTCTAATAAAAACTGGCGTTTCATATTTTTCCGAAAGATCATATGCATCCCTCATCATCTCATAAGCTTCTTCTACTGATGATGGATCAAATATAGGTAGTTTGGAATACTGGGCAAAATGCCTTGTGTCTTGCTCTGTTTGAGAAGATATAGGGCCTGGATCATCTGCCACCAAAATAACCATCCCACCTTTAACTCCTATGTATGCTAAACACATCAAAGGGTCTGATGATGCATTTAATCCTACTTGTTTCATGGTTACTAAACTACGTTTTCCTGCCATTGAAGCTCCTGCTGCCACTTCAAGAGCCGCCTTTTCATTAATTGACCATTCAACGTAAAGTCCCTCCACCTTTTCATTTGCAACAGTTTCTAGAACTTCAGTTGAGGGCGTTCCTGGGTAGCCTGTTACAACTTCAACTCCTGCATGAATAGCACCCATTGCCATTGCTTGATTACCCATTAATAATTCAGTCGACATATTTTCTTACACCTTTCTTTTCAGTTGTCTGATTTATTGTTATTATCAAAATATTACTAAATTTACAAATAAAAAAAGCCTCTATCCATAAAAGGACAAAGACTAACACTCTGCGGTACCACCTGTTTTGTCTGCTATGCAGACCTCTTTATCATATACAAAAAGATATTATCTAAATAATTATATGCTTATATAAGCACTACTATAGATTCTTTATATATGCTCTGTTGATAACGGATAGAGCTCCCGTCAACTAATACTAACTATTACTTATAACCCAAGCACAGCGTTCATGTTGACCTCTTGAGGCCATTCACTATATTATATAATTCTGCTATCTCAGCACCAGCAGCTCTCTGTATTTAACTAAATATAGTTACTCTTCTCAATCATTGGTTTATATATATTATGAAATTAATTATACCATGTAATTATATATTATCTAGTATATGATTATAGTTTTAAAAAGTCAAACCTTTTTAAATTTTTTACATATAGCTAGTTAAACATATCCCGGAGACTTGACATCATACCCCCTATTTGCTAAAATAATTTTAATACCTACAGAAGTAGGAACAAAACCAGTAGCTCGTAGCCACTGTACACGTGAATTTATATAATATATAGTAGTCGAACATTCATAAACTGTTATAGTACAATGTTTCATAATTAAATAGAATCAAATTATACCATGAAGGTATACGTTCTTAAGAAGGGCGTATCTTTTCATGGTTTTTTTATTCTTTATTAGAAGAAAAGAGGAAGATCATTATGAGAAATAATTCAACAAAAAAATTAGTACTAGCAGGTCTCTTTATCGCTTTAGGATTGGTTCTACCATTTATAACAGGCCAAATACCTAAGTTTGGAAACATGTTGCTTCCTATGCATATACCTGTATTAATAGCTGGTTTTGTTTTAGGAGGTAAGTACGGACTTGCAATAGGCTTTATTGTGCCGGTACTTCGAAGCCTCTTATTTACAATGCCTCCAATGCCCTTTGCTATAGCTATGGCTTTTGAACTTGCTACATATGGATTGATAACTGGATTACTATACGCAAGATTGCCTAAGAGAAAGATTAATCTTTATGTTTCTCTGATTGTTGCCATGCTGGTAGGCCGTCTTGTTTGGGGCATTGCAAGCTACATTATCTATGGTATCCAAGGTACAGCTTTTACCTTTGAAATGTTTATGGCTGGTGCCTTTGCAAATGCCATAATTGGAATTGTACTACAGCTTATTATAATACCACCAATTCTCATGGCTTTACAAAAAGGTGGTTATATTACAAATACCAATTAATACACAGATACAGTTAATCATAATTATAAATTAGCAAAAACCGGAAAACAAACTGGGTAACAATATGGGTGTTAATCACCCTATTGCTACCCAGTTTGTTATTTCTTGTGTTATTTGTCACAACTTTCTATAACTTCCTTAACATGTTCAACCGCAAGCATTGTATAATCAGCAAATGATAACTCTTGAACTCCAGCAACATAAATATTACACCTATTAACTGGAATAAGGATTTTCACAGCATGGCTTGCACTTACAGCATTGGCCATTTCAGGCGTTATTTCACCCATATATGAATTGGCTACTATTATTCCCATAGAACCTATTATAATATCAGCATCATGACAATTATAGATTACTGGGTTTTCACCAGTTGCACCGTAATCTGCCCCTGCTTTTAGCATGGAAGACGTGGCAATGCTATTAGTTCCAAGGGCTGTTACCTTACAATCTGGCAAAGTAGTCTTTAACTGCTCTATGATGGTTTTACCCATTTTTCCACCTTGACCATCTATTACGAGAATTTTCATATACTCTTCATCCTTTTTAGATTTTATTCTTAATTAGTGGTATCTTCTATGTTTCTAATACTAATTTCTCAAAATGTTTGTTTTTCATTAATTGCTTCATTATATGAACACCTATTAATGTTACAACTACAATTTCAGAAAGCATTATTTGTCCTGTAATTAAAAAGAAGTTAACAGGTTGACCAGAAAATATCAAAATCTCAAGTCCAATAATAACACTAAATACAGCAGGCCACAAGCTAGCTATATAAATGTTTTTAGCCTTACTCATAGCTGTTGTAGCTAAAAAGCTTGCTAGACTTCCAAATATTACATCAACTATTCCAAATGGACTAGCAATGTTTGCAATTGCACATCCAAGAGTAAGTGGAATTATATAAAATGGATTAAAGTAGGCCAGCAAAGTCATTATTTCTGAGAACCTAAACTGCAAGGCTGTGTAAGCTGGTAAGGCCATGGTAAGCACAACATAAATAGAGGCAACAGCCCCACCTTTAACAAGTCTTTTAGTACTCATCATCTGCCCCCACTCCAAAATCTGTGGTAGTCCACAAGATTTCCATACTCTCCATGTCTTCTAGGTAAGCATATTCATCCTTAAACCAAGAAATTAGTTCAGAATCAGCCTTTACTGGTGTGGTGTTGTCAGCATATATGTTGATGCGACCCCTATCGAAATAATTTAGAATTATATCAACATCCCTTGCTATCATTTCCTTAGTTTGACCCTTAATTCCAACTAATAAATAAGCAATATTAAAATACTGTGCAACCTCAGAAGGGCTATCAAATGTAGCTCCCTTTTTCAAATACTTGTTTCTAAAATCATCATCAAATGTTTCAATCCCTGTGTTGAACTTCACTGTAATGCCTGAGAAATAATCTCTTATTTCTTCAAGTCTATGCCTATAAGACCAGTGGCTTTCAAAACACAACTCTTTAATTCCTTTTTCTAATACTATGTCTTTGATATCTTTTAAGTTTTCCTTAGGCAATTCAAATACACTTGCAGAGTTTATAAGCTCTAACTTTTTAAATTCACCTGTTACATTTTGCAAAACCTCTTGGTTAAATTCTATTAAACTTAAGTTATCTTGGCAATTATCATCAATATAATCACAAAAAAAACATCGCCCCCATTGGCACGGGCGCGATTTTAATAACACGATTTCTCTAGGATCCTTTTCTAAAATCCTACTATGTCTAATCATAATATCACTCCCTTGATTTTTATAGTGGGTCCCAAGGAAACACTCTCAAAATATATAAGACTATAATAATTTATCACCTTTAATGAGTGATTGCAAGTAATAGATGAAATCTGATAGATTTTATCTATTAGATTTCATCCAATGTAGATCTTCAAAATACATAAGGCAGTGGAACTATATCTTTTTAACAACACTAGACTTTAATAGCATAGGTCCAAAACCATCTATTTTACAATCAATATCATGTACGCCATCAGCTGGATCATGGATTAACCTTATATTCTTAACAGTTGTTCCTCTTTTTATAGATGAGTTTCCTTTTAACTTTAAGTCTTGTATTACTGAAACTGTATCGCCATCAGCTAAGACATTGCCGTTTGCATCTCTTATAACCTTGTCATCTTCTTTATCTTCTTTATTCTCTGCTTCTACTTCATGATTCCATTCGTGGAAACACTCTGGGCAGACATATAGGTTGCCATCTTCATAAGTATATTCTGAGCTGCATTCTGGGCAGTTGGGTAATTTGTCCATATATAACACCTCCGTTCAAATTAATGTCTTGTTCGGATTATATAGTATCATATGATTGGGGGAAAGCAAAATTTGTTGATTGTTTTAATTAAATACCGTAATGCTTCTATATATCATTTAGCAGTTCTTTTAATGTTTCAACCTCTTCTGCCGTCAACGTAACCCCTTTACTCATCTTCTCATGCTCAGGATCCCATTCTCTAATGTCATACTTAGGATCCCTATCATTCCAAGATACTAAGTTAAGTTCTTTGGTCCATCCTTTTGCTGACTCTGAAAGCACTCCTATATGTTTTGTTATTTCAAATGTTATCTTTGCCATTATAAAAACCTCCTTGTTTAAGCAATAAATCTCTAATTTGTTATTAAAGTAAAAACCTTCCCTCTACTTAATCATCCACTCCACTATACTGCATCACTTGTCTCTTCCTAGCCAACTCATCATTATCAAGATATTCATCATAGGTTGTCATTTTATCAATTAGGCCATTAGGTGTTATTTCCATAATTCTATTGGCTATGGTCTGAACAAATTGATGGTCTTGAGAAGTAAACAAAGCTACACCAGGGAAATTTATTAAGCCATTGTTTAGGGCAGTAATTGATTCCATATCTAGATGGTTTGTAGGTTCATCTAATAATAGTACATTTGCTCCTATTAGCATCATTTTAGAGAGCATAACCCTAACCTTTTCACCACCTGATAAGACTTTAACCTTTTTAATTCCTTCTTCACCAGCAAAAAGCATCCTACCAAGGAATCCACGAACATAGCTTACTTCTTTTTCAGGTGAAAATGGCATTAGCCAGTCTACTATAGTATCCTCTGTGTCAAAATGCTTGGTATTATCTTTTGGAAAGTAACCCTGAGTTGTAGTTATCCCCCATTTATATGTGCCCTCATCAGCTTCCATTTCTCCTGCTAGAATACTAAACAAGGTGGATGTAGCTTGCTCATTTGGTCCAACAAAGGCAACCTTATCCTCTGGGTTAATGATAAAGGAAATATTATCAAGTACCTTTACACCGTCAATAGTCTTTGAAAGGTTAGTAACACTAAGCACATCATTGCCTATTTCCCTGTTTGGTTTGAAGTTTACATAAGGATACTTTCTACTTGAAGGGCGAATATCGTCCAATTCAATTTTTTCTAGTGCTTTTTTTCTTGATGTTGCTTGTTTTGATTTTGAAGCATTGGCACTAAATCTTTGAATAAATTCTTGTAATTCTTTAATTCTATCTTCCTTCTTCTTGTTTGATTCTTTCGCTTGCCTTGCAATAAGCTGACTTGATTCATACCAAAAATCATAGTTACCTGTATAGATTTGTATCTTACCATAGTCAACATCTGCTATATGTGTACATACCTTATTTAAGAAATAACGGTCATGGGATACAACTATTACTGTATTTTCAAAGTTAATTAAAAATTCTTCTAACCATCTAATTGCATCTATATCTAAGTGGTTTGTAGGCTCGTCAAGTAAAAGAACGTCTGGACTACCAAACAGCGCTTGGGCAAGTAGAACCTTAACCTTTTCGTTACCTGTTAGTTCTGACATAAGCTTGTCATGAAGGGTTATTTCGACTCCAAGACCACTTAAAAGTGAAGCTGCCTCTGATTCTGCATTCCAGCCATCTAGAATTGCAAACTCACCTTCTAACTCACTAGCTTTTATACCATCTTGATCAGTAAAGTCTTCCTTTGCATATATAGCATCTTTTTCTTTCATTATTTCATAAAGGCGTTTATTTCCCATTATTACTGTATCTAGCACATTAAATTCATCGTATTTGAAGTGGTCCTGCTCTAAAAACGAAAGTCTTTGACCAGATGTAATTATTATATCCCCTTGTGTTGGTTCTAGAGAACCTGATAAAATCTTTAAAAATGTAGATTTTCCCGCACCATTTGCACCTATTAATCCATAACAGTTGCCTTCTGTAAACTTTATATTTACTTCTTCAAATAAGGCTCTTTTGCCTATTCGAAGAGTTATATTACTTGCTTGAATCATTCAATTTCCTTCTTTCTTATATTATGCTTCTTTCATCTTTTTACTTATTAAAGTGAAAATCTCATATCATTTTGATACCTTCTTAATTGTATAGATTATTTGTGTTTTTGCAAGCATAATATTTGATGAAAAATTAGTTGGCTTCAATATGAATAATACAAAGTTATGATCTTCTTATATTTTCCCAAAATAATCGCATACTATAATTAAACAAAAAAGAAAAGAGGTATTATTGTAATGAAGAAATTATTATACATTACTGTTAATTCAAAACCCGAAAATTTGTCAACTAGCAAAGCTGTTGGTAGAGCATTTGTTAAGCGATTTACCCAAAAACATCCAGATCTTATTATTGAAGAACTTGATTTATATGATACTCATATTCCAAGATTAGAGTATCAATACTTTCAAAAAAGAAATTGTATAGTTAATAATGAGGCCACTAAAAGTTTACCTGAAAAAGAACAAAAAGAAGTTCAAAAGATTATTGATTTGTGTAATCAGTTCATTGATGCAGATATGTATATTATAGCTGCACCTATGTGGAGTTTATCATTTCCAGCACCTTTAAAAGAATATATTGATTGTATTATACAAGACAATCTCACAATATCATTTCCTGATGATGGAAAAAAACCAGTGGGACTTTTAGATAACAAACCAAGGGCTGTTGTATATATTCAATCTTCTGGTGCAGAAATTCCCTTTGTTGCTAGACCTATGCTCAATAGAGGATTGGATTATATAGAAGATATGATGAAGTTTATGGGCATTAAGCAATTTGAAAGGCTGTTAGTTGACGGAACTGGAAACACGGAAAAAGAAAGAAAAGATGCTATTTCAAAAGCTTATGGAAGGTTTGATAAGGTCATTGAAAAGATTAATCTAAATTAAAAACTTTAAAAAGGCCTTTGCAATACTATAATAGTTCCTAGTATTACAAAGGCTTTTTTCATTTATAAACATCTGCTACAATCTCTATTGTTGCATTAACCACATTATAATTAGTTAATAACAATCGAACTTCATCTTTTATATATTCAATTTCATCCATATCTCTAGTATCAACAAACAAAGTAATCGAAAATATATTGCTTACGCCATCAATTGAATGAGTATGAAGGTTGCCTGCTGCATTCACGTTTTCAATGGCTATTATTCTTTCTTTTAAGTCATTCAAATCCATATCTTCAGGAACCACATTCATAAAAACCTTGATTGAACTGATAAATTCTGGAAC
>CAZUDG010000013.1:0-12799 GCA_964618775.1 uncultured Lachnospiraceae bacterium
CCAGGACCTACACCAGGTCTGCAAGGTCTATTACCAGAGCCAGGACCTACACCAGGTCTGCAAGGTCTATTACCAGAGCCAGGACCTACACCAGATCCTCCTCCGGGCCTACAGGGTCTTCTATTATTTCTATTACATCCACAATTACGCATAATCATACATTCCTTTCATAGTTGATAATACATAATATGACAACAGTTGACCTTATGTGACAGATTAAATTATAATAAAATTATTCTTTAATATTGCGAAATAGCTTAAAGATAGATATACTAAATTTATAAATGAAAAGGTTATCAATCAAAGTGGTTGGGAGGAGTGGTAGAATGCGAATGTATGACTTGATTTCTAAGAAAAAACATGGTGAAGAGTTATCAAAAAATGAAATTGACTCTATGATAAAAGACTATATAAAGGGAGAAGTTCCTGATTATCAAATGTCAGCCATGCTTATGGCTATTTATTTTAAAGGAATGACAGCAATAGAAACAGCTAATTTAACTATGGCAATGGCTAATTCCGGGGATATAATAGACCTATCAGCAATTGAAGGTGTTAAAGTTGATAAACACTCCACCGGTGGAGTTGGAGATAAGACAACCCTAATAATTGGGCCGATTGTTGCTGCTTGTGGAGGAAAAGTAGCAAAAATGTCAGGCAAGGGCCTCGGCCATACTGGTGGAACCTTAGATAAGTTAGAATCAATACCAGGATTCAAAATTGATATTAGTAGAGATGAATTTATTAATGTGGTAAATGAAGTTGGTGCTAGTGTTGTAGGCCAAACAGGTAATTTAGCCCCAGCGGACAAAATGTTATACGGCCTTCGTGATGTCACAGCGACAGTTGATAGCATACCCTTAATAGCATCTTCTATAATGAGTAAAAAACTTGCAGCTGGAAGCGACTGTATCCTCCTAGATGTAAAGACTGGTAGTGGAGCATTTATGAAGACAGTGGAAGACTCTATAGAATTAGCGACAGGAATGGTTGAGATAGGTGAACATGCTGGCAAAAGAACTATGGCGGTTATTACAGATATGGATATTCCTTTGGGATATAATATTGGCAATTCCTTAGAAGTAATAGAAGCTATAGAAGTTTTAAAAGGAAATGGTCCTGATGACTTAAGAGAAGTTTCGAAAGTATTAGCGTCTAATATGCTTTATCTAATAGGCAAAGGAGGTATTGAGACATGTGAAGAGTTGGTTGAGGAATCTATTGTTAGTGGGGCTGCTTATAAAAAGTTTGTAGACATGGTAGAGGCACAAAATGGAGAGGGGTCAGTAATATTAGATCCTAATAAATTTGATAAGGCACCATATTCTTATGAAGTTAAGGCAAAAGGAGATGGCTATATCAGTCATATGGACACTGAGAAATGTGGTATTGCCTCTATGCTATTAGGTGCGGGGCGACAAAATAAGGACAGTATAATTGACTATTCTGCAGGAATTACCTTAATCAAAAAAACAGGTGATAGGGTGAGTAAAGGAGATATTATTGCGGTTTTATATGGGTCTGAAAAAGGCTTGTTTGAAAATTCTGCAAAGACATTGTCAGATGCTTACTCTTTCAGTGTCAAAGAGATTGATAAAAGACCTTTAGTTTTAGCTAAGGTGGGCCTAGATGGTGCCACGAGGTATTAATCACATTTATAGACTTATTAAATCTAGAGGCTTATCAAATCTAGATATTTGGATAATTTCGATACTGATAAAATAAGTTTTGAAACTGAGAGGAAACTACTAGGAGGGATTAAGTGGAAGAGAAAGAATTAATAAACAAGGCTTATGAAGCACAGAATTTTTCCTATGCCCCATATTCTGAATTTAATGTTGGAGCCGCACTGCTTACTAAAGGTGGGAAGGTCTACACAGGTTGTAATATCGAAAATGTGGCTTATTCACCCACAAATTGTGCAGAAAGAACGGCTTTCTTTAAAGCAGTCTCAGAAGGTGAGAAAGAATTTGAGATGATTGCAATTGTAGGCAATAATAAAGGGGCTAAAGAAGAAGATAAGGACTATTGCGCACCATGTGGGGTATGCAGACAAGTAATGATTGAATTTTGTGACTCAAAAGACTTTAAAATTATACTTGCAAGATCAGAAGATGATTATAAAAGTTACACCTTAGGGGGATTATTACCCCTTGCTTTTAAAGGTTAATTTTAGTGAAAGAAGGGATATTATTGTGGAGAATAAAGAAATATTAAAATATGTAGATCATACTTTACTAAAGGCTTATGCCAAATGGAAAGATATAAAAACCCTATGTGATGAGGCTGTAGAATACCAAACAGCATCTGTTTGCATACCATCATGCTATGTTAAACCAGTATATGAGGAATATAAAGGTGAAATTAACATTTGTACAGTTATTGGTTTTCCTCTTGGCTATCAGCCTAAAGAAATTAAAGTAGCAGAATGTAAGCAGGCTATTAATGAAGGTGCAAATGAGGTTGATATGGTTATTAACCTTACAGATGTAAAAAATGGTGACTATAATAAAGTAGAAGAAGAAATAAGAGTCATAAAAGAAGCAGCAGGAGAAAAGCTTCTAAAGGTTATCATAGAAACATGCTATTTAACTAAAGATGAAAAAATTCAAATGTGTAAGGCTGTGACAAATGCAGGTGCGGACTATATTAAGACATCCACAGGCTTTGGAACAGGAGGGGCTACATTAGAAGATATTGAATTGTTTAAAGAATATATAGGCCCAAATGTAAAAATCAAGGCATCAGGAGGAATTAAAGATTTAGAAGAAATGAAGGAATATATTGAAGCAGGTTGCAGTAGGCTTGGAACTAGCTCTGCTGTAAGTCTTTATAGGGAAATATCAGAATAAGATGGAAGTCCATATATAATGCTATACAAAAGACCAGACAAGGGGAAGGCCAATCCTTGTTTGGTCTTTGTTTTTAACTTATACAATGTTTTTATAGTATGGGAATAATAACATTGGTAATATAGCCTTATAGGGATATAGACAATGGTTCTTTATAAGTCTAGATTAGCATTATGGCCTTTTAACCCACGTTTACGTTTTCTTACCTTCTTAGCATTTAATTCCTTATCATTGTAGACAAATGATTCAACGTTACTATCTACCGCTGTAGAATAATCAACATTGTCATCCACATCTAATTTAATTGCCCTTACTCCTCTAGTAGCTCTTTTTAATTCACTAACTTCATTTAATGGAAAACCTAAGGATAGGCCATTCTTGGTAATAATAATTACTTTCATATTATCAGAGAGAACCTCAGCTGCGGACAACTTAGTAACAGAAACGACCTCATCGCCTTCTTCAAGTTTTGTAGATAAAAGTGTGTATCTAACAGTTTCAAATTCGGCACCTGAGACTTGCTTGATATAACCGTTTTTAGTGACAAATACTAGCTGGCTTTCAAATAGTTCTTCAAATGGGACATAGAGTATAATATTTTCTTTTCCAACTTTAGTAAGGTTTTGAATTAAGGTCCCCTTATCTCTAACTTTTCCTTCTGGTATATCTAGGGCATTTATTTGATACATATTGCCCTCAGAAGTAAAGAAGCATAGTTTGTCTGTATTTTTCATAGGAATAATGTGGGTAAAATCACTTAATGTTTCAGGGGTTACTCTTGAATAACTAGCGGAATCTAAGGATTTGCTGTATCCAAATTTATCAATAAATATATAAATTTCTTCTTCTTTGATTTCTTCCACATAGGTTTTTGCATCTATATTACCAATTCGAGTCATTCTTGGTCTATTAAATTTCTTTTTGTATTCTTGTAGAACTTGTTTAATAACTTTATATAATTCTTTTTTGTCACCTAAAACCTTTTTGTATTCTTCAGCTTTAGAATGAAGGTCACCTTGTTCTTCATGTAATTTAAGAATTTCTAAGCCAATTAATCTTCCAAGAGGCATAGTTAAAATTGCATTTGCCTGATTTTCTGTAAAGTCTAGTTTAGATGCTTCTTTTTCCGACTTTTTGGTCTTAAATGTAATATCTGTAGTAATTCCATTAATCAAACAGTCTTTTGCCTGTTTAGTAGAAGTACTACCCCTAAGTATTTCGATAATTAAATCAATTAGATCGGTAGCCTTTATTAAACCATCAACTATCTCTAAGCGGTCATTTGCCTTATTCAATAAATTCTGATATTTCTTAGTATATAGGTCTTCTTGGAAATTTATAAACTCTTCAATCAGAGATTTCAAATTAAATATCACAGGTTGTTGTTCTTTTATAGCAAGAAGGTTAACTCCGTATGTATCCTCTAGAGGGGTCTTTTGGTAGAGGCCATTTAAAAGATTTTCCACATCCCTATCTTTTTTTACTTCAATAACAACTCTGATACCCTCTTTAGAAGATTCGTCTCTTACTTCATGGAGTTCATCAAAGACTTTATTCTTAAGGAGGTCAGCCAAGTTTTCTACAAGTCTAGTCTTGTTTCCTGCAACTGTATATGGAATTTCTGTTATTACAATATTGGTTCTTCCATAATCGCCTTTTTCAAGGTCAACTTTTCCTCTAAGGCGAATTTTACCTTCGCCAGTTTTATAAATATCTAATAAAACATCCTCATTAATGATTGATCCGCCAGTAGGAAAATCTGGAGCAGGTATATGTTTCATTAGCCCTTCTACCGAAATATCAGGATCGTTAATGTAGGCGATAACACCATCGATTACTTCACCTGGATTGTGTGGAGGCATATTAGTTGACATACCAACAGCAATTCCTGTTGTACCATTTATTAAAAGGTTTGGAAGCATTGCAGGTAAAACATTAGGCTCTTCTTCGCTATTATCAAAGTTTGGGGTAAACTCTACTAAATCATCATCTACAGATTCTAGAAGAGCACTTCCTGATTCGGAAAGTCTTGCCTCTGTATAACGCATTGCTGCTGCGCTATCCCCATCAATAGAACCAAAGTTACCATGCCCATCAACTAAGGGTAGAGATAGGGAATAATCTTCAGTCATAAGAACCAAGGCGTCATATATAGAGCTATCCCCATGAGGGTGGTACTTACCCATAGTGTCCCCTACTATACGAGCTGCTTTACGATGGGGTTTTTTTGGGTCTAATCCTAATTCATGCATTGAATACAATATACGTCTTTGCACTGGCTTTAGACCATCGCGAACATCTGGAAGAGCACGAGAGACAATAACACTCATTGCATAATCCCTGTAGGAATTTTTCATTTCCTCTGCATAATCTAACTGAACAATATTATCATAACTTTTATCTTTATTTTTACTCATGTATTCCTCCTAAATTTTGGTACCTGGTACCAATCGTTTTAATAAAAAGCTTGATATATATGCGTTACAGACATTTTACTGATGGTACCTGGTACCAGTAAATACCAGTAAAATGGTACCAGTAAAAGGAAATTCCCCATAAGCTGACTTCTGAATATTATAAACTTAGAAGTCAGATGGGGTTTTTGTATTTAAATGTCTAGTTTTGCATATTTGGCTTCTTCCATAATAAAATGTCTTCTAGGTGGGACGTTACTACTCATTAATATGGTTGTAATTTCATCGGCTTCTAAAGAGTCATTGATTGTAACTTGGGCTAAGATACGTGTTTCTGGATCTAGAGTGGTTTCCCATAACTGGTGGGCATCCATCTCACCAAGACCCTTGTATCTTTGAAGTGAGCTTATCTTACCCTTTGTATTTTTTCTAAACTTTTCTAATTCAAAGTCGTTAAAAAGATATTTGGTTTGCTTTTTCTTCTTTCCTGTGCCAGAAGGTATATATTCTACTTGGTATAGAGGTGGTAGTCCACGATAGATTTTGCCTTCCTTTATAAGTTCTGGCATAAATCTATAAAAGAAAGTAAGTAGCAATGTACTAATGTGAGCACCGTCAACATCTGCATCTGTCAAAATAATGATTTTATCGTATCTAAGCTTGCTAATATCAAATTCTTCGCCAATTCCGCAACCAAAAGCGGAGATCATTGATTTTATCTCATTATTGGTTAAAATTCTTTCTAAAGAAGATTTTTCAACATTAAGTATCTTACCTCGCAAGGGGAGAACAGCTTGAGTTCTTCGGTTTCTTGCAGTTTTAACTGTTCCACCTGCAGAATCACCTTCCACAATATATAATTCACATTCTTCAGGTTTCTTAGAAGAACATGATGCTAGTTTGCTACGAGTGTCTACATCTGCAATTTGTTTAATTACAGCATTTCTTGCTTTATCACTTGCTTTTCTAGCATTAAGGGACTTCATAGAGTTGTCGAGAATTTCTTTTAGAACTTCCACATTTCTATCAAAGTAGTACTGAGCCTTAACAGAAAACACATCCTCAACAGCAGTTTTTGCATCTGTATTACCAAGCTTTGATTTGGTTTGACCTTCAAACTGTGGGTCTGGATGCTTGATAGATACAATAGCAACAATGCCGTTACGAATATCTTTCCCATCAAAGTTTTCATCTTTATCCTTAAGTATATTTAATTCTCTTGCATATTGATTCATGATCCTTGTGAGAGAGGTTTTAAAGCCTGTAACTAAAGTACCTCCATCAACAACATTTATCCTGTTGCAATATGCATTTATTGTTTCTGAAAATGAAGATGTATACTGAAAAGCAACCTCTACTTCTATGTCTCCGCTTTTTCCTTCAACATAAATAGGGTCTTTATGAATCACACTTTGATCTCTAGTTAAATAAGATATAAAACTTTTTATGCCATTTTTCTCAAGGTAAACAGTGCTTTCTCCATTTGCTTCATTAGTGAAAGTTAGTTTCAAATTTTTATTTAGATAGGACATTTCTTTTAACTTCTTCTTTATAACTTCAGGTTTAAATTCTATTGTCTCAAAAATCTCATCATCGGGATAAAAGGTAACCTTTGTACCTGTTTCGTTTTTTTTGCATGTACCAATAGAAGGAAGTTCTTTATTCTTAAGCAATTTAGTAACGGGATGTCCACCATCTCTATATTCATCTTGATAGATTTTTCCATCTCTTCTTATTTCTACTATCATATGTTTAGATAAAGCATTGACTACTGCAGCACCAACTCCGTGTAAGCCACCAGATACCTTATATACAGAATGATCAAATTTTCCTCCTGCATGAAGGGTTCCATAGACTACTCTTTCTGTTGGAATTTTCTGAGTAGGATGTATATCTACTGGAACACCGCGGCCGTTATCAAATACTGAAATGCCGCCATCTTTAAGCAGAGCAATGTCAATTTGTGTACAATATCCAGCTAAATGTTCATCTATACCATTATCAATTATTTCCCATATTAGATGGTGAAGACCGCGGCTTCCTGTACTACCAATATACATACCAGGTCTTCTTTTAACGGCTTCTAAACCTTCTAATACAACAATTTGACTACCATTATACTGTTCCATTTATGATAATTCCTTTCAAAGTAAACAAAATTTATACTGACTTTTATCTTAGACATTTTAACATATCATTTTCAATAAATCTAGTTTACATATTGCTAATTTGCCTAATGGACCCAAGGTTTGTGTTATGGTATAATAAAATATAGGATAAAATTCAAATAATATAGGCAAGATAGATTGTATCGTAAATTTAAATTATATTGATAAAAGTTAATAGATTAGTTAAATATTCAGTCAAACTGGATATCGAAAGAAAAGAGATGGATTATAATGAAGAAATATTTATATGACACTCACACTCATACATCTGAAGTTAGTGCATGTGCATCTGCAACAGGTGCCAAGCAAGCAAGAATATATAAAGAATTAGGATATGAAGGAATTATTGTAACTGACCATTTTCACAATGGTAACACAACAATTCCAAGAAACCTTCCTTGGAGGGAATGGGTTAATAGGTTTACTGTGGGATATGAGAATGCAAAAGCAGTGGGAGATAAGATAGGGCTACAGGTTTTATTTGCTTGGGAAGAAAGCTTTGAAGGTAATGATTTTATAGTTTATGGACTTGATAAGGAATGGCTAATTCATCATCCTCAAATTCTAGATTGGAATATAGAAGAGCATTACCAGCATATAAAAGCAGCTGGTGGTTATTTTGTTCACGCTCATCCCTTTAGGGAAGCAAGCTATATCAGAAAAGTACGACTATTTCCCAATCATGTAGATGCAGTTGAAATAATCAACTCAAGCCATAGGAATCCAAATTATGATAAAAAAGCCTATAAGTATGCCCTAAACAACAAATTGACAGTAACAGCAGGCTCAGATTCTCATCATGCCAATGATATTAGAGGTGGGATGGTTTTTGATCATAAACTAGAAGATGTTAATGATTTTGTAAATAGCATAAAATCAGGTAAAAATGTTGAGTTAGTTAGAGATCATAGAGAGTTCTTATATGATTATAAAAAGGCGTCATGTGACACAAGGGAATGATAAATTGAAAAGTTTTACTTTAAAGTTATAAAGAAGGTTGCTTAACCTTCTTTATTTTATTATAATATGAAAAACAAAACCTACTGAAAGGCTGTGAATTAAGTGAAAAAACCATTTGTAACATTAAATCAAATAAAAGATATAAGCAAGGAATATCCAACTCCATTTCACATATATGATGAAAAAGGAATCAGAGAAAATGCAAGAAAACTTAATGAAGCATTTTCTTGGAACAAGGGCTTTAAGGAGTACTTTGCAATTAAGGCTACACCTAATCCTTATTTAATAAAGATTTTACATGAGGAAGGCTGTGGTGTTGATGCTTCTTCATATACGGAATTAATGTTAGCTGAGGCCCTAGGTATTACAGGGGATGAGATTATGTTTTCATCTAACGCAACTCCAGCTGAGGAATTTGTAAAAGCAAGAGAATTAGATTCTTATATCAACTTAGATGATTTTACTCATATTGATTTATTAGATGAAGTAGCGGGACTACCTGAAACTATTAGTTGTCGTTATAACCCAGGTGGTGTGTTAGAAATTAGCAATACCATTATGGATAACCCCGGTGACGCTAAATATGGATTCACCAAAGACCAAATAATAGAAGGCTATAAAATTTTAAAGGATAGGGGCGTAAAGCACTTCGGTATCCATGCCTTTCTAGCGAGCAATATAATTAGTGATATTTATTATCCAGAACTAGCAAGAATCTTATTTGAGTTAGCAGTGGAACTACAAGAAAAGACTGGTGCACATATTAAGTTTATCAATTTATCAGGTGGTATTGGAGTTCCTTACAAGCCAGGTGAACCAGCAAATGATATTATGGTTATAGGTGAAGGTGTAAGACAAGCCTTTGAAGACATACTTGTTCCTGCAGGAATGGGAGATGTGGCTATATATACCGAACTTGGCCGCTATATGTTAGCTCCTTATGGTCACTTGGTTGCAAAAGCAACCCATGAAAAACATATATATAAGGAATATATCGGACTTGATGCTTGTGCAGTAGACCTAATAAGACCAGCTATGTATGGTGCTTATCACCATATAACAGTTTTGGGCAAGGAAGGCTCACCCCTTGAGCACAAATATGATGTAACAGGCTCTCTATGCGAGAATAATGACAAATTTGCAGTAGATAGAATGCTTCCAAAGATTGATATGGGTGACTACCTTGTAATTCACGACACAGGCGCACATGGTCAATCAATGGGTTATAATTATAACGGCAAACTAAAAAGTGCAGAACTATTGCTAAAAGAAGACGGCTCCGTACAAATGATCAGAAGAGCAGAAACTCCCAAAGACTATTTTGCCACTCTTGATTTTAATGATGAATTTAATGAATTGTTAAGGGATGGGAAGTATTAATTCATTGAAAAATCAACATACTATTGATATAATTAAGACAAGAAATTAACAAATTTAATATAGAAATACACCCACCTAAAGAGACAAATGCGAAACTCTATTTCTAAAATAGGAATTGGTAAGGACAACAAAAAAAGGGGTGACTTTTGTGCCCTTCTACAACGGAACCCCGTTTTTGTTATCCTTACCAATTCCGACCGCGACCCATCAAGTTTCACAGCTAGATACCCACCTAACAGAGTAAGGAGGAGTTACATGATATTCATTTTGATAGCTATTGGAATCTTTGTATTGGAATTAAAGATAAAAAATTATATCGAGAATAACAGGAAAATGCGTGAAAAAGAGGAAATACTTGGTGGTAACATTATCTTGAACCGTTACCATAACAAAGGGGCATTTTTGAATATTTTTGAAAACAATGTAAAGTTAGTTAAGATCCTCTCTTGTGTCCTGCTAGGAATGTTATTGATTACTTTTATAATAATACTTCCAAAAGAAAAGAAAACGGGCCTAAAGCTAGCGCTTTCTTTAATGGTTGGTGGTGGATCAAGTAATATTTATGACAGATTTAAAAGAGGTTACGTGGTTGATTATTTCAGTTTTAAATTTTTGAGAAAAGTCATATTTAACATATCTGACATTTGCATTATTATAGGTGCAGTCATATTGATGATTTTAGGAGTTTTTCATAAGAATTAATCAATCCCTTTATTGGTCACAAAATGTTCATAGTATTTTTGTTGATTTATTATATAACTAAGATTATAATATAAAAGAGTGTTGCAAGTATTGTAAGTTAGCTATATTTTAGTGCTTGCATATTTAGTTGAGCAACTCACATTTACGAATATCAATAATGCTACTATGATTATAGATGTTATAGTGATTATAAGATAAGAATTGGCTACTCGTCAATTCTTAGTATTTTTATATACAATAAAGCACTTGCAGTTTAAAAGTATATAAAGAGGAGGGAATATGGATAACAATAATAAAAATAAAAAGAACAACAAGAATAATAAAAACAATAAAAATAATAAGAGTCTAATATATGTATTGATTTCAGCTATGTTTATTATGTTCTTGGTTTCTTCGTTAAACAATCAAGTAGAGAAATCTACCAATAAAGAAATCTCTTACAATGAATTTTTGGAGATGGTAGATGAAGATAAGGTTGAAAAAGTAATCAGAAAACCAGACAGATATGAAATACATCCAAAGGGACAAAAAGAAGATAGTCTTGTTGATGTTACCTATTATACAGGTCTTGTAGAAGATGCTGAACTAACACAGAGATTATTAGACGCTGATGTTAATTTTTTAGGTGATGTTCCTGATAGTACAAACCCAATTATTGACTTTATACTTGTGTGGATATTACCATTTGCACTAATTTATGGGGTAATGTTTTTCCTATTTAGATCTATTTCTAAGTCAAGCGGTGGTGGCTTGGGAGGCGTAGGGAAAAGTAAAGCCAAGGTCTATGTTCAAAAAGAAACAGGGGTATCATTTAAAGATGTAGCAGGACAGGATGAGGCAAAGGAATCATTAATAGAGATTGTTGATTTTTTGCATAATCCAGGCAAATACAGTCGTATTGGTGCTAAGCTTCCTAAAGGGGCTCTGCTAGTGGGATCACCAGGAACAGGAAAAACTTTACTAGCAAAAGCAGTAGCAGGAGAAGCTAAAGTGCCATTTTTCTCCCTAACAGGTTCTGACTTTGTAGAAATGTTTGTTGGTGTTGGTGCGTCTAGGGTAAGAGATTTATTTGAAACTGCTAAGAAGCAGGCACCATGTATTATATTCATTGATGAGATTGATGCTATTGGTAAAAGTAGAGATGGAACTTATGGCGGCGGTAATGATGAAAGAGAGCAAACATTAAACCAGCTGCTATCAGAGATGGATGGATTTGATGGTACTGAAGGGGTAGTTATTTTAGCTGCTACTAACAGGCCAGAAGTTTTAGATAAAGCATTACTTAGGCCAGGGCGTTTTGACCGTAGAATTATAGTTGATAAACCAGACCTAAAAGGCCGTGAAGAAGTTCTTAAAGTACATGCTAAGGACGTACTTATGCATGATTCTGTTAACTTACGTGACGTTGCACTTGCAACGCCTGGTGCAGTAGGTTCAGACCTTGCCAACATGATAAATGAAGCTGCTATACTAGCAGTTAAAAATGGTAGACAGGTGGTAACTCAAGATGATCTTCTTGAATCCGTTGAAATAGTTATTGCAGGTAAAGAAAAGAAAGATCGAGTACTAAATAAAGAAGAAAAGAAAATTGTAGCTTATCATGAAGTAGGTCATGCCTTAGTAACAGCTTCATTAAAAGGTACCGAACCAGTTGCTAAGATTACGATTGTTCCAAGGACAATGGGATCACTTGGTTATGTAATGCAGGTTCCAGAAGAAGAAAAATACTTAATGAGTAAAGAAGAACTAACCAATAGAGTGATTACATTATTTGGTGGCCGTGCTGCAGAAGAACTAATATTTGATTCTGTTACAACAGGTGCATCTAACGATATCGAACAGGCTACTAAGATAGCAAGAACTATGATTACACAATATGGTATGTCAGAAAAGTTTGGTTTAATTGGCTTAGAAAGTCAACAAAACCAGTACCTAGATGGAAGACTAGTGTTAAATGCTGCTGATGCAACTGCTGCAGAAGTAGACAAAGAGATTATTACTTTCTTAGATAAATGCTATAATAAAGCAAAAGATATTTTATCAGGCCACAGGGAAGCCCTTGATAAACTTTCAGACTACCTATACGATAAAGAAACAATTACAGGTAAAGAGTTTCTGGATATCTATAATGGAATTGAAGATAAGCAATTATTAAGTGCAGATAAAGCAGATTTAATTACAGATAAAAAAGCAGATAAAGGGGACAATTCGGATGATGAGCCCACTAGTGAGGTTAATGATTCTGATAGCGAGATTAATAAATCTGACTCAGAAGAATTATTTAATGACCCCCCTACAAATGACTAATATGCCCCTGACTTTG
>CAZUDG010000013.1:12899-15022 GCA_964618775.1 uncultured Lachnospiraceae bacterium
TCAGAAGAATTATTTAATGACCCCCCTACAAATGACTAATATGCCCCTGACTTTGCCCTAACGAGGCTATAGGCAATATATTTAACCCAAGGAATTAGTTACGAATAAAAGTAAACCAGGCCTTGCAGACTTTCAGTTTGCAGGGCTTTCGTAAATATAGAATAAAGAAAGGATGGCTATATGTATTTTGATATAGAAGATGAACTTAAAAAACTTCCTTCAAAACCTGGTGTATATATTATGCATGACAAGCAAGATAATATTATATATGTAGGTAAAGCGATAATTCTAAGAAATAGAGTTAAGCAGTATTTTCAGAGCAATAACCACAGTCTTAAAATACAACACATGGTTAAGAAAATAAACTATTTTGAATATATAGTGACAGATACAGAAATAGAGGCTTTAGTTCTTGAATCAAACTTAATCAAGGAACATAGACCTAGGTATAACACTATGCTTAAGGATGACAAAAGCTATCCTTATATCAAAGTGACTGTAGATGAAGTGTATCCTAGGATCCTTTTTTCAAGAAGAAAAGGAAAAGATAAGGATAAAGCTAAATATTTTGGTCCTTATACTAACTCAAAAGCTATTAAAGATATTATTGATTTAATGAGAAAATTATATTGTATCCGGACATGTAACCGCAATCTTCCCAGGGACATAGGTAAAGAAAGACCATGTATTTATTATGATATTAAACAATGTAAAGCACCTTGTCAGGCTTATATTTCACCAGAAGATTATCTTAGGGATGTTGAAGGAGCTTTAGAGTTTTTAAGTGGTAATTATGAACCTGTAACAAATCAACTTAAAGAAAAGATGAATAAAGCATCTGTTGACCTTGAATTTGAAAGAGCAGCAGAGTATAGAGACTTGTTAAACAGTGTTAGGGCAATCTCGCAGTCACAAAAAATCACTAAAACAAATGAAGAAGATAGGGATATATTAGCACTTGCTAGCACAGGTACAAAAGCTGTTGTTCAAGTGTTTTTCATACGTGATGGTAAGTTAATTGGTAGGGACAACTTCTTTCTTACTGGTGTAGAAGGAGAAACAAGAGGAAATTTATTAGCAAGTTTTATTAAACAATTTTATTCAGGAACTCCTTATATTCCAAAAGAATTATCACTAGGAGATAATATCGAAGCAGAAGAAGTAAAAGTAATTGAAGAGTGGCTTTCGGTAAAAAGGGGTCAGAAGGTTTATATAAGATTCCCAATGAAGGGTGAAAAAGTAAGACTTGTTGAACTAGCAAGAAAAAATGCATCTTTAATTTTGCAGCAAGATGAACAGAAAATAAAACGACAAGAGGCAAGAACTATAGGGGCCATGGAAAACCTTGGTGAAATACTTAATATACCAGGCCTTAATCGAATTGAATCTTATGATATATCTAATATCAGTGGCTATAATTCTGTTGGATCAATGGTTGTTTATGAACAAGGCAAACCAAAACGTAATGATTATCGTAAATTCAGAATCAAATCAGTAAGTGGGCCAGATGACTATGCATCTTTAGAAGAAGTGTTGACTAGAAGATTCCTTCATGCCAAGAAAGAAGAAAAGGAATTTAAAGAAAAGCAAATAAGTAATGAGTATGGAAGTTTTAGTAGGTATCCTGATCTGATTTTGATGGATGGTGGTAAAGGCCAGGTAAATGTAGCTCGTAAGGTCCTTGATGATCTAGATATATATATACCAGTATGTGGTATGGTTAAAGATGATAATCACAGAACTAGAGGTTTATATTATGATGATAAAGAATTAGTTTTAGATAAAAGTTCAGAAACATTTAAACTGGTAACAAGAATTCAAGATGAAACCCACCGTTTTGCAATTGATTATCATAGACAATTAAGAGGCAAGGCACAGGTTCACTCTGTTTTGGATGATATTCCAGGAGTTGGACCAAAAAGAAGAAAAGCTTTAATGAAACATTTTGAATCTTTAGATGATATTAAGAATGCTTCTATCGATAAACTTGAACAGGTACCAGCTATGAATAAGGCATCTGCAAAAAGTGTATATGACTTCTTTAGACAATAGTTTTATACTATTTATGTATTGAATCAATACACAGAAGGTAGTATTCTGTTTCTATACTATTTATGTATTGA
>CAZUDG010000013.1:15122-22183 GCA_964618775.1 uncultured Lachnospiraceae bacterium
TATACTATTTATGTATTGATGAAAATGTGATATCATAACTATGTATATAAGGGCATGTTTTTATAAAAAAACTTAAATCAGCCATGATGCCTATGAGAAAGGATGCAAATATGTATTCGGTACATTTATCAAAGTTAATTAAGAAGATGAAATTAGAAATACTTACAACTGAAGTGGATATTACAGGGATTAAGATAAATCACCCAGATGTAAACAGGCCGGCACTACAGCTTGCAGGATATTTTGATCACTTTGACACAGATCGTGTGCAAGTAATAGGATTTGTTGAACATACGTATTTACAGCGTATGGAGAATAAGCAGGTGCTTGATATATATAGCAAATTAATGGACTACCACATTCCATGTGTTGTTATTTGTAGGGATTTACCTGTAGAAAAAGAAATTATTGAGATAGCTAATAAAAAGAACGTTCCTTTATTAAGATCGAAACAGACAACGTCTTCATTTATGGCTGAAGTAATTCGTTGGCTAAATGTAGAATTGGCACCACGTCAAACTATTCATGGGGTTTTAGTAGATGTTTATGGTGAAGGCATATTAATAACAGGTGAAAGTGGCATTGGTAAAAGTGAGGCAGCTCTTGAATTAGTTAAAAGAGGTCACCGTTTAATATCTGATGATGTTGTTGAAATAAAAAAGGTAAGTGATGAAACATTAATAGGTAGTGCACCTGATATAACTAGGCATTTTATTGAGCTTCGTGGTATAGGTATTATAGATGTTAAAACTTTATTTGGCGTTGAAAGCGTTAAAGATACTGGTTCCATTGATCTAGTAGTACAGCTAGAAGAATGGGATAAGACCAAAAAATATGACCGTTTAGGTCTTGAGGACAACTACATTGAGATGTTAGGCAATGAAGTTGTATGTCACGCTATACCAATTCGTCCAGGGCGTAACTTGGCAGTCATATGTGAATCTGCTGCAGTTAACCATAGACAGAAGAAAATGGGCTATAATGCAGCTCAAGAATTATACAACAGGGTGACTAATAATATTATGAAAAAAGATTCAAGTCGCAAAGCCAAGGAAGAAACAGAACAGGAAAAGTCTGATAAATTGGGGTAGAGGGGTGTATGTGTGAATTATGTATTTGGGATTGATGTTGGTGGAACAACAGTAAAGATGGGGTTATTTAGTAAGGATGGTCAATTGCTTGATAAGTGGGAAATCAATACTAGAATAGAACAAGGTGGAGACTTTATAATTCCGGACATTGCTCATTCTATTTTGACCAAGATGAAAGAAAAAAACATTGATAAATCCAAAGTTTTAGGTGTAGGCGTAGGTGTACCTGGTCCTGTTATTAATAATACCACAGTTATAGAGTGTGTTAATTTAGGCTGGGGGGAAAAGAACGTTTCCTTAGAATTGGGGAACTTGTTAGATGTGGAAGTGTTGCTTGGTAATGATGCTAATGTAGCGGCACTTGGAGAAATGTGGCTTGGTGCAGGTAGAGGTAATGATAGCATATTTATGGTCACTTTAGGTACAGGAGTTGGTGGCGGCGTTGTTGTTGATGGTAAGAATATAACAGGAAGCCATGGAACTGCTGGAGAAATAGGTCATATTACAGTAAATTATGAAGAAACATTAATGTGTAACTGTGGGAAAGCAGGTTGTTTAGAACAATATGCTTCTGCAACTGGTATTACCAGACTAGGCAATAAATTACTACTAGAATCGGATGAACCTTCTAGCTTACGTGAATTTGAGGATTTAAGCTCAAAGGTTATATTTGACATGGCAAAAGAAGGGGATAAACTTGCCCTAGATTTAGTAGATGAATTTGGAAGATATCTTGGAATAGCACTATCTTATGTAGCCTCTTTGATAGATCCACAGATTTTTGTAATTGGTGGAGGAGTATCAAAAGCAGGTAACATGATAATTGATGTCACTAGTAAACACTATAAAAACTTCGTAATGAAATCTATAAAAGAAACAGAATTTATACTAGCAACACTGGGTAATGATGCTGGTACATATGGAAGTGCAAGGATGGTTATCCCTGATTAACTCATATTATTCTGATTCTGACAGATTATTGAGAGGTTGGTAAAACCTAAAAACCCCTTTTTATATTAAAACTTGTAAAGAAACAAACATGTACTTATAAATGTATAATATTTAAAGATATTAAATAACATATAAATATATTGAACTTATTATCTGTAATTAGAGTAATAATAAATAGGAGATAATCTTGAATAACAAAGAAGAATTTTATCTAAAGCTAATTGAAAAGATCGGCAAAGAAAAGGTTTTAAAGGATGAGCCTATGGCATATCATACCTCCTTTGAAGTTGGTGGACCAACGGATTTTTTGGTATTACCAGAAACAATAGAGGATATCATAGACATTATAAAACTATGCGAGGCCAAAGGAATCCCATTCTATATAATAGGTAAAGGCAGTAATTTACTAGTAAGTGACAAAGGATATCGAGGTGCCATAATAAAGATAAATGGTGACTTTAGCGATGTGTCTATAAATCTATATTCAAAGGAAGATGACACTTACCTAGTTCATGCACAGGCTGGTATATCTTTATCTGATTTATCAAAAACTATTGCAAAAGAAGGACTTGTTGGATTCGAGTTTGCTGCTGGAATACCTGGAACTCTAGGTGGTGCAGTTAATATGAATGCTGGTGCTTATGACGGAGAGATTAAAGACTATATACTTAGTGCTACTGTTTTAGATAAAGGTTGTAATATAATCAAATTAAGTAAGGATGAACTAGACTTAGCTTATCGTAGTAGTATTATTCAAAAGGAAGGATATGTTGTCTTAGAAGCTGAGTTTGTATTTGAAAAGGGTAATCCTGATGATGTATTCGAAAAAATTGAAGATTTAAACAATAGAAGATGCAGCAAGCAACCTTTAGAATATCCTAGTGCTGGTAGTGCGTTTAAGCGACCAGAAGGTTATTATGCAGGCAAACTAATTATGGATTGTGGACTTAAAGGTTGTAAAATTGGAGGAGCCCAGGTTTCCGAAAAACATTGTGGATTCATAATTAATGTAGGAGGAGCCACAGCTTCTGACGTACGTAACCTACTAGAACATGTTAAAGGTGTTGTGTATGACAAATATAAAGTTGATATGGAGCAAGAGGTTAAAATGTTGGGGGAGTTCTAGTTAAGGAGGACTTATGAGATTAGTTATAGTGACTGGGATGTCTGGTGCGGGTAAGACGACTGCTCTTAAGATGTTGGAAGATTTAGGTTACTTTTGTGTAGATAATATACCTATTCAACTTATTTATAAGTTGGTAATCTTATCTTCTGGTGAAACAAAGGAATTTGATAAAGTTGCTCTAGGTATTGATATTCGTAGTGGTCAGGCTTTGGATGAGCTTGATGAGATTTTGGCAACTATGAAGGAAGAAGAGTACAACTATGAGATTTTGTTTCTAGATGCAGGTACTGACGTACTAGTAAAAAGGTTTAAAGAAACTAGACGGACTCATCCTCTGGCAGTTAATACAAGACTGGAATATGGAATTGATAAAGAAAGAGAAAAGTTAGAGTTCTTAAAAAGAAATGCTGATTATATAATTGATACAAGCCAATTACTTGTTAGAGAGTTAAAAGGTGAAATTGATCAAATTTTTGTTCAAAACAGGCAGTATCATAACTTTTTCTTAACTATTGTATCCTTTGGTTTTAAATATGGGGTACCAACAGATAGTGATTTGGTTTTTGATGTGAGATTCTTGCCTAATCCATATTATGTTGATGACTTAAGACAAAAAACGGGTAATGATGATGAGGTAAAAAGCTATGTTATGGAATCAATTATAGCATCTGCTTTTTTAGATAAATTAGAAGATATGATTACATTTTTAATTCCTCACTATATTGTGGAGGGGAAAAACCAATTAGTTGTAAGTATTGGTTGTACAGGAGGTAAACATCGTTCTGTTACTCTTGCCAATGAACTTTACACTCGTTTAGAAAAACTAGATTATGGATTAAAGGTAGAACATAGAGATATAGAAAAAGATTCGAGGGGATAAAGCATGTCGTTTTCTAGCGATGTTAGGGGCGAGCTAGCAAGGCAAATAAGCACAGCTCGTCATTGTAGAATTGCAGAATTAGCTGCTATAATAAGTTTCTCAGGGCATGTTCAAATAACTGGGCATAATAGATATATTCTTATAATACAAACGGAAAATCTTGTAGTTGCAAGAAAGTGCTTTACATTAATACAAAAAACATTTAATATAAATACAGAAATAATTATTAGAAGAAGTCCTGGCAATAACAGTAGAATTTATAAGTTAATAGTAATTGATCATGATTTATCATTAAACATTTTACAGGCTACAAAGTTAATTGATTCTAATCACCACGTAAAAGATGATTTTTCTCTCTGGAGCAATTTAGTAACTAAGAATACTTGTTGTAAACGTGCTTTTATTAGAGGGGCCTTTATTGTTGCAGGATCAGTTAGTAATCCGCAGAAAGATTATCATTTTGAAATAGTTGTGCCACATTTAGAAAAGGCAGTACAACTTCAAGAATTTATCAATGCTTTTAGCCTAGAATCGAAAGTTATTAGACGTAAGAATAACTATGTGATATATTTAAAAGAGAGTTCTCAAATTGTTGATGTTTTAAATGTAATGGAAGCCCATGTGGGTCTAATGAAGTTCGAGAATGTTCGAATTTATAAGGACATGCGCAATTCTATTAATAGACAAGTAAACTGTGAGGCTGCGAATATTAGTAAGACAGTAAAAGCGGCGACAAAACAAATTGAAGATATTAATTATATCAGAGCCAATAATAACTTTACAAAATTATCTGATGCTTTGCAAGATGTTGCATTACTCCGTGTTGAACACACAGATGCCTCTTTAAAAGAACTAGGAGACATGTTAACTCCGCCTCTAGGTAAATCTGGTGTAAACCATAGATTAAGAAAGATTAGTAGGATAGCAGATAAGTTAAGGGAACAAAAGGAGGAAGTAATTAATGATAAAAAAGCAAATTAAAATTCAGATTCCTAATGGTTTAGAAGCAAGACCAGTAGCATTGCTTGTTCAAGTGGCTAGTCAATATGAAAGTAATATTTTAATTGAAAGCTCAGACATACAAGTTAATGCAAAAAGTATTATGGGTATGATGAGTTTAGGGCTTGCAACAGGCGAAGAAGTTACTGTAATTGCCGATGGTTCCGATGAAGAAGAAGCTGTTAAGGATATTGAAAAATACCTTACAAGTGAGTAATTACTAATAAGATTAAAAGTTATATTAATCTTGGGGGAATAGGGAATAAAAAATGCTTATTATTATGAGAATAAATATCATAATAATAAGCATTTTTTAGATATGGGAATGTTGTTTTTATTATAATTGAATGATAAAATGTATGCCATAATAGACTATAGCCAAGATTTATAGTATAATAATAAATTAAGAAACTTAGCTAATAATAGATTTTTATGTCGATAGAAGGAATAAAACTATGAATTTTACTCACTTACATTTACATACAGAATATAGCTTGCTAGATGGCTCAGGTAAAATAGAAGAAATGGTGGCTAGAACCAAAGAACTTGGTATGGATAGCATAGCAATTACGGACCATGGAGAAATGTTTGGTGTAATTGATTTTTATAAAGCCTGTAAAAAACATGAAATAAACCCTGTTTTAGGTTGTGAAGTCTATGTGGCTCCCAAATCAAGATTTGACAGAGAGATAGGAGCATCAGAGGATCGCTATTATCATTTGGTATTACTGGCAGAGAACAATACAGGATATCAAAATCTTATGAAAATTGTTTCCTTAGGCTATATAGAAGGTTTTTATTACAAGCCAAGGGTAGATTACCAAGTGTTGGAGGAATATAGTGAAGGAATTATAGCTCTTAGTGCCTGTCTTGGAGGAGAGGTTGCCTCAAATCTTAGGAGGGGTATTTACGAAGAGGCCAAAAAAGCAGCCTTTAGGCTTAGGAATATATTTGGTAAAGATAATTTCTATTTAGAATTGCAAGATCACTTTATTCCAGAACAAAGAAGTGTTAATCAGAGTTTACTTAGAATGAGTGAAGAAACAGGAATTCCATTAGTTGCTACTAATGATGTTCATTATACCTATGAAGAGGATGCAGAAGCCCATGATATTTTACTTTGCATTCAAACTCAGAAGAAAGTAAGCGATGAAGATAGAATGCGTTACGAAGGTGGCCAGTACTTTATAAAGTCACCGGAGCAAATGTATGAACTGTTTCCTTATGCTAGTGAGGCTCTAGAGAACACCCAGAAGATTGCTGATCGCTGTTATGTTGATATAATTTTTGGTGAGTATAAGCTCCCTGAATTTGACGTTCCAGAGGGCTATACTACATTAGAATATTTAGAATATTTGTGTAATGAGGGATTAAAGCAAAGATATGATGATATTACAGCAGAAGTACAAGATAGATTAAACTATGAAATCAAAACTATACATGACATGGGTTTTGTAGATTATTTTCTTATTACATATGATTTTATAAAATATGCAAAAGATAATGATATTATGGTTGGTCCAGGTAGAGGTAGTGCGGCAGGAAGTATTGTAGCATACACTCTTGGGATTACTAATATTGACCCACTAGGATATAATCTACTTTTCGAGCGTTTTCTAAATCCAGAACGAATAACTATGCCAGATATAGATATTGATTTTTGTTATGAAAGAAGACAAGAAGTTATAGACTATGTAGTTAGAAAATATGGTAAAGACAAAGTGGCGCAGATTATTACCTTTGGTACCATGGCAGCAAGAGGAGTTATCAGGGACGTAGGTAGGGCCCTTGACCTTAGCTACTCTATTGTGGACCAAGTTGCTAAAATGATCCCACAAGAAATAGGAATAACCATAAAAAAGGCCCTAAAGCTTAATCATGAATTAAAGACTATATATGATACAGACGATCAAATTAAGTATTTGCTTGATATGTCCATGAGATTAGAAGGACTGCCAAGACATTCGTCTACTCATGCAGCAGGTGTAGTGATAAGTAAAAAGCCTATTGTTGA
>CAZUDG010000013.1:22283-28433 GCA_964618775.1 uncultured Lachnospiraceae bacterium
ATGGGAGTTTTTCAGTTAGAAAGTAGTGGGATGACTAGCTTTTTTAAAACTTTGAAACCTAATTCAATGGAAGATATTATTGCAGGGATAGCTCTTTATCGTCCTGGACCTATGGACTTTATTCCTAAATATATTGAAGGAAAAACTAATCCAAAGTCTATTACTTATGAATGTGGAGAACTTGAACATATTCTTAGCCCAACCTATGGTTGTATAGTTTACCAAGAACAAGTTATGCAAATAGTTAGAGACCTAGCAGGCTATAGCTTAGGAAGAGCGGATTTAGTAAGAAGAGCCATGTCTAAGAAAAAGCTTGATGTTATGGAGAAAGAGCGCCATAATTTTATATACGGTAACAAAGAAGAGAATATTCTAGGATGTGTTAATAATGGAATCTTAGAAAAGGTTGCTAACAGTATATTTGATGAAATGACAGACTTTGCAAAGTATGCATTTAATAAATCTCATGCAGCTGCCTATGCGGTTATTTCATATCAAACAGCATATTTAAAATATTATTACCCTCTTGAGTTCATGGCTGCACTTATGAACTCAGTGATAGACAATCCTAGCAAAGTGGCTCTATATATCGAGAGTTGTAGGAAGATGGGGATTGAAATAATACCACCTGATATTAATGAAGGGGAAAGTGGGTTTTCAGTTTCTGGTGGTAATATTCGTTATGGATTATCGGCAATTAAAGGTCTGGGAAAATCAGTCATTGACTCTATTGTAGAGGAAAGAGAAAAAGACGGACAAATTACAAGCCTTAGGGATTTTGCAACAAGATTGTCAGGCAAGGAAGTTAACAAAAGGACTATTGAGAGCTTTATTAAAGCTGGTGCATTTGATAGTATTCCAGGGACTAGAAAACAGTTAATGATGATGTATGTTCAGATATTGGATGAAGTCTTAGATGAAAAGAAACATAATTTAACTGGCCAGATGACATTTTTTGATTTCATGGGTGATGAACAAAAATCTAAATATCAAGATGTTTATCCAGATGTAGGGGAATTTACAAAGGAAGAAATTCTTACCTTTGAAAAAGAAGTTCTTGGAATTTATATAAGTGGCCACCCATTAGAAAGCTATGAAGGTCTAATAGATAAGAATATAACAGCAAAGTCCTCAGATTTTATGTTAGATGATGTAACTAACGAACCTAAGGTTAAAGACAGAGATAAGGAGACTATAGGTGGAATAATTACCTCTATAACTAGAAAAACTACTAAAACAAATGCAATAATGGCATTTATTACGATAGAGGATATAGTTGGTACTGTAGAGATAATTATATTTCCAAGGCAATACGAAAGATATAGTCAGATCATTAAAGAAGAAAACAAGGTGCTTATCAGAGGTAACGCAACTGTTGAAGAAGAAAAACCTGCAAAGCTCATATGTCAAGAAATAATACCTTTTGATGAAATTTCTAAAGAGGTTTGGGTACGTTTCAAGAATAAAGATTTATTTATAGAAGAAGAAAATAGGTTTTATAGTCTGATTCATGACTATGAAGGAAGAGATAATGTTATTATTTACTTAGAAGAGGAAAAAGCAATTAAGCCTTGTCCATCCAATAAGAACATAGATGCTAATGGTGATGTTGTAGCAATATTAAGAGAAAACTATGGCGATAACAACATTCAAATCACTGATAAGAAGATATAATAAGCAATAATAGTTAATAAGGATAAATGTGGAGGCAAATCATGAAAAAACAAATTGAGACAATAGGAGTATTAACAAGTGGTGGTGATGCACCTGGGATGAATGCTGCAATTCGTGCATGTACAAGAACTGCTATTGCTAATGGAATAAAAGTTATAGGAATAAATCGAGGATTTGTTGGTTTGATAGAGGAGGACTTGGTTGAGCTAAAAGGCCATAGTGTTTCAGATATTATTCAAAGGGGAGGAACCACATTATATACAGCTAGGAGTGAAGAATTTCTTACTAATGCTGGACAGGACCGTGGTGCAGAGACTTGTAGGAAGAATGGGATTGATGGACTTGTTGTAATTGGAGGGGACGGATCCTTTCGCGGTGGACAGCAACTGGCCAAAAGAGGTGTCAATACCATATGTGTACCTGGCACCATTGATTTAGATATTGATTGTACCGACTATACCATTGGCTTTGATACGGCAGTTAATACAGCTATGGAAGCCATTGATAAAGTTAGAGATACTTCAACTTCTCATGAAAGAGTAAGTATTATTGAGGTTATGGGAAGAGAAGCAGGACATATTGCCTTGTGGTCAGGTATTGCTACAGGAGCTGAAGATATTCTTATGACTGAGAAAAAAGATGAAATAGATGAAGCGGAAATTATAGACAAAATCATTAGAGAAAGAAAAATCGGTAAGAAGCATCATATCATTATTAATGCTGAAGGAATCGGCCACTCTAATGAAATGGCAGAAAGGATAGAGGCTGCTACAGGAATAGAAACTCGCGCCACTATTATTGGATATATTCAAAGGGGGGGAAGTCCTTCTTGTAAAGATAGAGTGTATGCATCTGCTATGGGTGCTTTAGCCGCAGAGTTATTAACAATGGGCGAAAGTAACAGGGTTGTTGCTTATGTAAACCATGTTTTTACCCATTTTGACATTGATGAAGCATTAAGTATGGAGAAGAGTCTTGATCCATTTTTATATACAATGTCACAAAAATTATCAAGATAATAATTATTCTGGTTGTTGTTAGAGGGTTTATATCTGTATGGGTTTTTGGATTGTTTTATAATAATTCGCTCAATCAGAGTTTGAACGCATAAGGCAACAGCCTTTTTGTTATAAGTAAAAAGACTTAACAATTTGATTTTATTTTATATTAGGAGTGTTATATATATGAACAAAATGAAGAAATTTATATCTTATTATAAACCATATAAAAGGTTGTTTTTTGCTGATATGTTTTTTGCACTAATAGCAGCATTAATAACATTGATATATCCCCTTATAGTAAGATATATAACCAATGAAGTGCTAGGTAGCTACGAACTATCAGAAGCGATAAAAAGAATAGTTGTTTTAATTATAGTAATGATTGTTTTAGCAGTGTTAGAATATATTAGTAATTTTTTTGTGACTTATAAAGGCCATATAATGGGAACTTTAATCGAACGAGATATGCGTAATGATATATTTATACATTATCAAAAATTATCTTACAATTATTATGATAATCGAAATACTGGCCAGCTGCTAACAAGAATTACTAATGATTTATTTGATATTACAGAATTATCTCATCATGGACCTGAAGATCTTGTGATTTCAATTATTAAATTTTTAGGTGCATTTATTATATTGTTACAGGTAAATGTTCCTTTAACATTAATTATATTTTTATTTATACCATTTATGTTATTATTCGCAAATCATTTGAGAGGAAAAATGCGAGATGCATTTCGTAGTAATAGGGAGCGTATTGCAGATATTAATGCTCAGGTTGAAGATAGTTTGTCAGGTATAAGGGTAGTTAAATCATTTGCAAATGAAAAACGTGAAATAGACAAATTCAGTGTGAATAATGATAATTTTGTAGAGAGTAAAAGGAATAGCTATTGGTACATGGCAAGGTTTCATTCAGGATTGGGACTTTTTATAAATCTTATCTTTGTTGCAGTAATCGCAGGTGGCTCTTTATTTATGGCTAATAGCATTATTGTTTTGGCTGACCTTGTTACATTTTTACTTTATATTAATTCTATTATAGAACCAATAAGAAAACTTATAAACTTTACAGAGCAATTTCAAAGTGGAATTACTGGTTTTGAACGATTTTTAGAAGTTTTAGAAGAAGATCCAGATATAGAAGACAAAAAGGATGCTATAGAACTAGAAAGTGTAGAAGGGAATTTTGAATTTAAGGATGTATCATTTCAATATAAAGGAACTAATGATAATGTATTTAAGAATCTCAATCTACAAGTAGAGGCAGGAGAATATTTGGCTTTAGTAGGTACATCAGGGGTAGGAAAGACTACTTTATGTAATTTGATTCCTAGATTTTATGATGTAAATAGTGGAAGTATTAAACTTGATGGAGTAGATGTAAGAGATATTAAGTTAAAATCCTTAAGAGATAATATTGGTATTGTGCAACAAGATGTGTATCTTTTTACTGGGTCTGTTGCAGATAATATAAGATATGGTAAGCTAGATGCTACTAATGAAGAAGTAATAGAAGCAGCTAAGAATGCCAATGCCCATGAATTTATCATGGAATTACCAGATGGATATAATACTGATATTGGTCAACGAGGTGTCAAGCTCTCAGGTGGCCAAAAGCAAAGATTAAGTATAGCCAGGGTGTTTTTAAAGAACCCTCCAATTCTTATATTTGATGAGGCTACTTCAGCTCTTGATAATGAAAGTGAAAAAATTGTTCAAGATTCTTTAGAAAAGCTTGCAAAAAATAGAACCACCTTTGTTATAGCTCATAGGCTATCAACAATACGTAATGCACAAAATATTATAGTCTTATCTGAGAATGGAATTGAAGAAAAAGGTAGTCATGAGGAACTTGTAGATAAAAAAGGTATATATTATAATTTATATGAGATGAATTAGAAAAGAAAGAGAGCGAAAGATGAGCCAAAAAATAGTATTTTTTGATATAGATGGAACTTTGTATAATCCTGAGATTGGTGTACCAGAGTCAACAGTAAAAGGGATAGAAAAGCTACTTGAGAATAATCATATTCCTATTATTAGTACTGGTAGGGCTGGTGCAATGATTCCTAAAAGTATGATTGATATAGGTTTTCAGGGAATTATTGCTGCAGGGGGAGCAGATGTATCCTTTGAAAATAATGAAATCCATCAAATAGTTGAAGATAAAGATGTGGCAAGGACAATAGTTGACTTGCTACGTAAAGGGGATCTAGCCTATGTATTAGAGGGTCCTCAGTATATTTATTATGAGAAATCCATGGTTGGAATATTAGACCCCCATCTTACAAACCTTGTAAACTCTATTGGAATTGAAAAATTTAAGATAATTGGTGAAGAAGACATAGTATTTAATAAGATTTCTGCCACAGTAAACAAAAATAGTGTCATACACTCTAGTATTAAAGATAGATATGAAATTATAGAACATTCAGAAATACCTGTTGTTGAAATAGTGCCTAAAGGCTATAATAAGGCAGTAGGAGTTAAAGCGATTCTGGAGTATTTAGGTGCTGATAAAAAGAATACATATGCTTTTGGAGACAGCAATAATGATATAGATATGTTAGATTATGTTGAATATGGCATAGCTATGGGTAATGCATATCCAGATGTTTTAGAAAAGGCAAAATATAGAACCAAATCTATATATGAAGACGGTATTTATTATGGTTTAAAAGAATTTGGATTAATATAAAAATATCAAACAAGCAAAGTTATAAGGAGGTAGGTGTATGAGTCCTGTATTAATGTCTTTCATTAGTGGTTTATTTACTTGGGGTATAACTGCAGCAGGTGCGGCCCTGGTCTTTCTATTCAAAGATATAAAGCCAAAAGTTTTAAATTCCATGCTGGGATTTGCATCAGGAATTATGTTGGCGGCTGCATTTTGGTCATTGTTATTACCATCTCTTGAATTATCAGTTGAAAATGGAATGGGAGACAGCTCTTGGATCCCTGTTATTGTAGGTTTTGCCCTTGGAGGTCTGTTTATTTTAGCAGCAGATAAATTGCTGCCCCATGTACACGATATTGGTGATGCTCCAAAAGACGGTGTAGTGGGAAATGCAGGCACAATGCGAAGAAGTATACTACTTGTTGTAGCCATAACAATGCATAATATTCCAGAAGGTTTGGCATATGGTGTAGCCTTTGGAGCCTTAGGTCGTGTTAACTCTTTTGCAGAAGCAAGTAGTGCAATTATTCTTGTAGTAGGTATTGCATTACAAAACTTTCCAGAAGGAGCAGCTGTATCTATACCTCTAAGAAGAGAGGGTCTTTCCAGAAGAAAATCATTTTTCTATGGCCAAGCTTCAGGTGTTGTTGAGCCTATAGCAGCTGTAATAGGAGCCTTATTATCATCTCAGATTGCATCGCTATTGCCTTATGCATTATCATTTGCGGCAGGTGCTATGGTTTATGTGGTTGTATCAGAATTAGTACCAGAATCTCAGGAAGATAG
>CAZUDG010000014.1:0-3771 GCA_964618775.1 uncultured Lachnospiraceae bacterium
TAGATATAGAGTTTCGCAATTGCCTATTTAATTAGTTATACATTGCTGCCTGAACAGCTGTAATAGCTACAACTCCGACAATATCATCTGCGCTACAACCCCTTGATAAGTCGTTAACTGCTCCACCGATGCCTTGTGTTATTGGTCCGTACGCTTCAGCTTTTGCTAGTTTTTGTACTAGTTTGTAGCCAATATTACCAGCATCTAAATCAGGGAATACAAGTACATTAGCTTTTCCAGCAATATCACTATCTGGTGCTTTTGATTTGCCAACTTCAGGGTCAATCGCAGCATCTAATTGGAATTCACCATCGATTTTATATTCTGGATATTGTTCTTTAGCTAGTTTAGTTGCCTCTACAACCTTATCAACATCAGTGTGACATGCACTTCCTTTTGATGAATGGGATAACATGGCTACTATAGGTTCTTCATTTACTAAATCATTAAATGATTTTGCAGAACTGCCTGCAATCACTGCAAGTTGTTCAGAATTAGGGTTCTGATTTAATCCTGAATCTGCAAAAATAAAGATACCATCTGCACCAAATTCACAGTTTGGAACAACCATTAAGAAGAAAGCTGACACAAGCTTTGTTCCTGGTGCAGTACTAAGAATTTGTAATGAAGCTCTAAGCACATCAGCAGTAGAAGCCACAGCACCCGCTACCATTCCATCTGCATCTCCTGCTTTAACCATAGTTACTCCAAAATATAAGGAATCACTTGTTAATGCTTCTCTTGCTTTTTCTGCTGTCATTCCTTTATGTTTTCTAAGTTCTACCAAAAGCTCAACATAAGCATCTATCTTGTCCGACTTAGAAGGATCAATAAAAGTAGCACCATCTAGGGCAAAATCGCTATTAGACTTAATTTCATTTTCACTACCTAATAAGACAATATTAGCAATTCCCTCCTTAATAATCCTTGATGCTGCTTCGAGAACACGCTTATCTTCAGTTTCTGGTAGAACAATAGTCTTTTTGTTAGCTATTGCTCTTTCTTTAATTGTTTCAATAAATCCCATGAACTTTCTCCCTTCGAGTTTATTATATTTTATAAATTCTTTTTCGATTTATATTTTGTCCATTTATCATTATAATTGAATTATCATCTTTAAACAAGTACCTCTTCAAATGTTTTATCTTGTAAAATAATTATGCATATACTAATATATAACTGAAAGACAAAGAAAGGTATGATTTGAATGAAAGTAGTCGGAATAATAGCTGAATATAACCCATTTCATAATGGACACTTATATCATATAAAAGAAGCAAAAAAACAAACTGGTGCTGACTATGTAATTGTTATTATGAGTGGCAACTTTGTTCAAAGGGGCTCTCCTGCAATTATTAATAAATATGCCAGAACTAAATCAGCTCTAGAATCTGGGGCTGATTTAGTTATAGAATTACCAGTAGTTTATTCTACATCAAGTGCTGAATTTTTTGCCCTTGGTGCCATCTCAATACTTGATCAGCTTGGCATTGTTGATTATGTTTGTTTTGGAAGTGAGACTAATGATATTAATGCTCTAACTTCTGTTGCAAAATATCTTATTATGAATCCTGATGAATATAATAAAGATGTTAATAAGTATATGAAAAGCGGGATCACATTTCCAGTGGCAAGACAAAAGGCCATTATTAAAAACAATCCCTCTATTAATACTGATATAATCTCTTCTCCAAATAACATTTTAGGAGTTGAGTATATTAAAGCTCTCTTAAAATTTAACAGTCCAATTAAACCTTTTACTATAGAAAGAAAGCATGCGGGCTATCACGAAACTGATTTAAATATAATGAGGCTTGCACCAACTTCTTCTATAAGTTCTGCCACTGCCCTTAGAAAGTTTATTAAAGAACAATCATTCCTTAGCACAATAGAAACTCAGTTACCTGATAGTATGTATAATATCTTTAAACAGGAATATAAGAAAACCTTTCCGGTTTACGATAATGATTTTTCCTTGTTACTAAAATATAAATTATTAAGTGAAGATAACAAGTCTTTAGTAGAATATATTGATTTATCAAAGGATCTCGCAAACCGTATTAATAATACCAGTTTTGGTGAGTATGATTTATCCTCTTATACAAGAGAAATAAAAACAAAACAGTGGACTCATACAAGAATTAAAAGAGTTCTTATTCATATTCTCTTAGACTTGAAAACTAAAAACCTAAAACAATATAATGATAATAAGTATAGTCAATATGCAAGAATTCTAGGTTTTAATAAAGATTCTTCTTCTTTAATTAATAAAATTAAAGAAAGCACTAAAATACCCATTCTTTCAAAACTTAGCGAGGCTGATAATATCCTTCCTCCTATAGGCCTTCAGATGCTGCGTGAAGACATATACGCCGCTAATATCTACAATTTAATTATCCAAGAAAAATTTGGAACAAATGTAGATAATGAATTTAAGCAAGACCTGATAATTATATAAGAATAATTTCTTTATAAAGTTTCTTTATATAATTTCTTTATATAATTTTTTAAAATTCAAAGTTTATATATAATTTCTAAATGATTTATACTATTATTTCTTTAATTGTTTTTACATATATTCTGCATATAGTAGATTATCCTCAAATAACTTATATTAATGTTGATTATTATTTAATGAGGATTATCTGTGACTATAAATAAAATTAATTCATATAAAAACAAGTTGATATTTGGAACCATAGTTGTATTATATGGTGCACTTATTATTGTCTTTCCACATTCCTCCTTAGATGGAGCGAAAAATGGGTTATTAATGTGGTTTAATACAGTCTTGCCAACTTTGCTACCATTTATGATTGTTTCTAATATTATTATAAATATGAAGATTGCTATAATGATTGGAAAGGTCCTCTACCCTATTTTCAAATTTGTTTTTAGAGTCAGCTCAAATGCTTGTTATCCAATTTTAATAGGCTTTCTATCAGGAATGCCCCTTGGAGCTAAGACTGTCGCTGATTTAGTTGAAAAAGGGGATATCGATTTAGATGAAGGTCAATATCTATTAAGCTTTTGTAATAATGCTAGTCCTATGTTTGTTATGAGCTTTATAGCTATTTCCCAGCTGGAGACTCCATCCCTACGTTTTTATTTATTATTTATTAATTTTTTTAGTGGTTATCTTGGAGCAATTTTATATTTTAAAGTCTATAAAAAGTCAAAAAGAAGTTTTTCTTCTTTATTTAGTAACTTTAATAATAATCATGAAAATCATTATTGCAAAAACAAAATACACATCCTTCATACACAAGAACTAAATAATATCTCATCACAAAATAATTCCAAAATTAAATTTGATTTCTCAACTATTGATAAGGCAATAATGGACAGCTTTGAAGTTATTACAAAAGTAGGAGGATATATAATTTTATTCTCTATTCCAGCAGAAGTAATATCTTCTTCTACTTTAGTTTCTCCATACATCAAAATTATTTCAATAGGTTTATTGGAAGTTACGACTGGGATAAATTATATTTCTAGTAGACATTTAATTTTAAATACAAAAATAATCTTGATTGTTGCGATTACAGCTTTTGGAGGACTTTCTGCCTTGGCCCAGACCAATAGTGTAATAAACCAATCAAGACTATCTATTAGTGTATATTTCAAAAACAAAATAATTCAATTGTTAATAGCTATAATTATGGCCTTATTTATGATTAATCAATATCTTTAATAAAAGTATCTTCATCAAAATTATAGTCATCATAGCTGTCTTCTAAGTTATTATCTTCATAGTTGTCTTCTAAATCA
>CAZUDG010000014.1:3871-9675 GCA_964618775.1 uncultured Lachnospiraceae bacterium
CTATCTGCCTCAGCACTGGCTCTATTAACCATTGCGTTTGCCTGATCATAAGCTTTTTGCATAATTTCATGTTCATTAATCATAGAAAGTGCCCTATTATCTGCATCTTCAACTATTGCCTTGCCTTTTTCTTCTGCATCAGTCAAAATAGCATCACGATTAGCTATAATCTTTTGATATCTTTTAATTTCATCTGGGGTACGGAGCCTCAATTCATCAAGCAAGTCATATAGTTCATCTTTTGGAACAACAACTTTAGTTGTTGAAAAGGGTTGCATCTTACAGCTTTCTACATATTCATATATGTCTTCAATTAATTGTTCAATTCTACTCATAGCCATATTCACTCTCTCCTTTTTTAAATTTATTATATATGTCTTCTAATACTAATTCTGGCACAAACCTATCAATTTCCCCATTATAACTTGCAATCTCACGTACAATACTAGAACTTAGATAAGCGTATTCTACATTGGTTATTAAGAACACTGTATCAATTTTTGGATTTAATTGATGATTTGTTTGTGCTATTTGTAATTCATATTCAAAATCTGTTACAGCCCTAAGTCCTCTAAAAATCACATTAGCATCTTTTTGCTTGGCATATTCTACAGTTAGACCATCAAAAGACTCCACTTCTACATTGTGAATGTCTTTTGTTACTCGTTCTAACATATCTAAACGTTCCTCTACAGTAAATAGTGATTTCTTCTTTTTGTTTTTTATTACTGCTACATATAGTTTATCAACTAAATTCGATGCTCTTTTAATTATATCTAAATGTCCCAAGGTAACTGGGTCAAAACTACCTGGGTATATTCCCACTCTCATAGTTTTCCTCCAATAGTTTTAGTTTTATTATTAGTAGAAGTATTACTTCTGGTATTACTTTATGCATTAGTCAGCATTAATTTATGGACTAATTTTATTCCTTACAAATACATGTTTACTTGTTTTATATTTTTTAACTCTATATACCTCTAATGAACTTTCATACAAATAATCAAATTCTGTGTTTAAAGATGCTTCGACAATTATAACGCTATTATCATGAATAATGTTGGATCTTGATATAGCAAGAAGTATATCTTTTTCGTGCGACTTATTATAAGGTGGGTCCATGAACACTATATCAAACTTGATATCATAAGTATCTAGTTCACTAATTGAAGCTAAAGCATCTGATTTTAAAACTCTACTCGCTTTTTCTAGTTTTGTTTTCTTAAGATTCCTCTTAATACATGCAGTAGCAGCTGGATTATTATCAACAAAGACCGTTTGTCTAGCTCCCCTGCTAAGAGCTTCTATTCCCACACTACCACTTCCACTGTATAAATCTAAAAATGTAGAATCAGAAACATCATACTGTATAATATTAAATAAAGTTTCTTTAGTTCTATCAGTAATGGGCCTAGTAGTATCTCCTGGTAATGTTTCTAATTGTATACTTCTAGCAATACCTGCTATTACTCTCATATTCCTCTATCATTCCTTAATATATCAAACTTTTAACTTATCTCTAATTTTACAACATTAATTTACATAATTCAACACATCATCTTAAATTGAAACTTATATTATTTATTTTATTTTAATAATATAAGTAATAGTATTACTATTACTTATACCATTACCATCTAAGGAATCTGTGCTTTCATAAACCTTTTCACCTATGGAATTTAAAAAATCGTGGTTTATACCAATAAACTTTTCTTTTTCTAGCTTGCCCACATAGATGTAATCAATATTATACTTGTTAATTAAATCCATGACTTCATCTTGATTATCAGACTTATAAATAGTCTCTATATCTGACGCTCTTTGTTCTAAAACGCTAGTATCTCCTCGCCATAACCATTCATGGACATACCAACCTAACACAGTTGAATGACCAGTAAAAACCGAAATCCTCTGATAATCAGTATAGCTATCTCCATTTGCTTCTAAAATTACGGATTTGTCCTTGATATTCTCATTTATCCAATTAATGGCATGATAATCCTCGGCCATAGTATCTTTTAAAAAGGCTGAAGCATCAAGTCCCTTGTAATTTTGGACCTTGGTCACATTACCATACCAATCTTCTACTGCTACAGGAAAATAAATCAATGTAGAAACAAAAAGAGCAAAGCAAACTATATTAAATTTCTTTTGCCATAGGAATTTCTTAGCTTTAAAAAATTTAATAAAAATATATCCACTAGATATGCCAAACATAATAAATGCCTGATATGTAAGCTTAAACATAGTATTTGCTCTTTTGAAATCACCAGAATAAATATCTTCAACATAAATTAATTCTGGTATAAAGACTAAACCTATAGCACACAAACCAATGATTAATACAAATAAATCTGACAAAGTCATAGTCTTAAAAAATAAAACTACATCAGCCTTTAAAAAATTCTTCTTAACTAATTTACTATAAATATTTCTATTAGCATTACTTTGCCTTAGTTTTTTTATGATTTTATATGTTTGAACTAATTCTACTAGAAACCCACAAACTACAATAATAGGTAGTCCCCACAAAATCAGCAGTTGATAAAAAGGGGTGCGATTAGATGTTAGCAAAATGTTAGTAGAAATTTGATCAAAGGAAACAATAAATGGTAGAGCAACTAGTTCTGCAACAACTATAATAACAATGGCATTTATTGAGCTTAGTAAAAATGTTATCTTGGTAAAACTATAATTACGAATTAAAGAAAATACGATTGTTCCCCCTGCCACAACAATATATATAGGGAAATCCCAAAAATTTGTCATATGAAAGAGACCAATTAAAAAACCTACTAACAAAACCTTAGGATCTAGTGCATCCTTTAAAAAGTCTAATAGTTTTCTATCTTTATAATTTGTAAAATCAAGTTTTTTATAATCAATAAGCCAAGCATATAATACACCTATAAGGGTTAGTACAAATATTATGTTCAATACATGGGCATGTAGATCCCCTAGTATAAAAGAATAGCTTGGAAATTCATGAATGGTCTTATCAGCAGTTTCAGGATGATATCCTATATACCTAGTGGAATTTGAAAACCAATAATTACTTGGCTCTATTCCTAACATTTCTTGAATTGTAGGTATCACAAAGTAAAATATAGAAAAGTGCATATTTCCTGCAAGTGATACAGCAGCCCCTGATATAATTCCAGCAATATGGGGACTATATTTTACCTTAATATTTTTCTCTTTAAATAAGTTTTTAGCAATATTATAAACTAAGGTATATGGAATAACAAAGCTAAAAGCTGCTATTGTCATCAACATAAGATTATATCCATGAGTAACAGGAACAAAACTTAATTTTGATAAAAATGTGGCAATAAATTGACCAACATAATAATAATTAATACCTTCTCCTGCAAACCAAAAATCTTCAGGGGGCATAAAGTCAGTCCTCATCATGGAAGTCATAAAACCATAATCCATAAACTTCTCTGTTCCATAAGCTTCAGGTTTAAATCCTCGAATAAATACTGCAATAAGTAAAATAGTGAAAAATATTAATTCACGGTTAAAATACACACCTGTTTTATTATTTATAAATTCTTTAACATTGGTTTTTTTGTAAATTAAAATATTTAATATTAGAAAAATTAAAAGTACAATAATACAAGAATAAGTTCTAAACTTAAGCAGTCTTATGGATGATAAAAACCACATTAAATAGCTAGTCAAAGCTATTCCAATTACTTTGGAAAAATAATATCCATTATCTGAAAAAGATTCAAATATATTTGCTGTTAATGGAAGAAAAACTAGACCTAGAACTAGCAAACAAGCCCACCAGAATATAAATATATAAAAATCATTTCCTAATAATACAAAAGACAAAAAAGCTAATATAATAGATAGTATTATTTTAAGCCTTGTATTATTTCCTAGTTTTGTTTGTCTTTCTAACATTACTTTCTCCAATCTATATTGTTTCGGATCAATTCAAGATATTGTATCTTTTATAAACTTCGATTAATCTTTACAAAATTCTTAATAGCTTCAATTCCTATTTTAATTATTCTAGGTATATTAATAGAATTAACCCCACCTTGTCTTGGTAGAAATGTTATAGGCAAGAATTTGACTCTTCTTTTCTTTTTTGTAAAGATAACTGATATTATCACATTAGTTAGATTGTAATCCTTAGGAATTATATTTATATATTTATTGAGAGTCTTAGCCTTCATTAACCTGTAGGGTGTGTTAGCATCAAGAACATTAACAGCAAATATTAAGTATAAAATTAACTTCAACACCTTACTAACCAAAATTCTAGATATTCCATCTTCTCTTGTAAGTCGATTGCCAATCACCATATCATATTCTTTTCTTACATTCCAAAAGTCATCAAATTCTTCTGGTAAGGTTTGACCATCAGAATCGGTTTGGAAAATATAATCAGCATTGTTTTTAATTGCATTCTTATACCCATTTAAAATAGTAGCCCCATGGCCGGAATTCGCTTTTCCCAAAGCTATAAGATCTTCTTTGTCTTTAGCAAGTTCACTAATAATATCAAAGGTAGAATCTTTACTACCATCATCAATTACAAGAAGTTTGCTATCATTTCCCACCTTTTTTACAATAGGATACCACTGTTTAATTACATTTTTTATATTCTCTTCTTCGTTATAAGCTGGAATAATAATATATAATTTATCCATTTAACTCCTCTTCAAAAATATCAAGTGCACTACGGACAACAGCATCCATATTATAATAGCGATACTGGGCCAATCTACCTAAAAATATAACTTTTTCTTCTGCTTCCATATCCTTTTTATATTTAGCAAAATGTTCCTTATGTTCTTTAGTAGGGAATGGATAGTAGGGCTCTCCCTCTCCGCTAGGATATTCTTTTAAAATTGTAGTTTTATCATTCTGTTGACCAGTCAACTTTTTAAATTCTGTAATTCTAGTATAGTCATAGTCGTTAGGATAGTTTACAACAGGTGATTCTTGAAAAGACTGTGTATCTAGTGTCTCAAATTGAAAATTAATGCTACGATAAGCAAGCTTTCCATATTTATAATCATAAAAATAATCCGTAGGACCTGTATAAATAAGCTTTTCATATTGTATATAATTAATAATTTCTTTATAGTCTGTATTTAAAAGGATTTTAATATTATTATTTCTTACCATATTCTCACATAGCTTTGTATATCCATCCTTTGGCATCCCTTGGTATTTATCTGCAAAATACCTTGTATCCCTGTTAAGACGCACAGGAATTCTAGAAATCACTGAAGTATCAAGTTCGCTAGGATCCACACCCCATTGCTTTATAGTATAATTTTTGAACATTTTTTCATATATATCTGTTCCAACCTTACTAATAGCAACATCTTTACTACTTGTTATATCATCAACCTTTACTGCTTTTTTATTTAAAAAACCCTCAACTTCATCACAGGATAAATTTAAATTATACAACTTGTTGATTGTTTCCGCTGAAATCGGCATAGGAACCAGATTACCGTCAACATAAGAAAGTACACGATGCCAAAAATCATTCCATTTTGTAAACTTACTTAAATATCCATAAACATCCTCATCATTAGTATGAAAAATATGTGGACCATAATTATGAATCAAAATCCCATCTTCATTGTAAGAATCATACACATTCCCACCAATATGATTTCTTTTCTCAATAACCAGAACCTTCTCATCCAATACATTGGCGATTCTTTCCGCAATAGTAAGCCCAGCAATCCCAGCACCCACTACAACATAATTAAATTTCATATTTACATACCATCCTTTTTTATAATTTTAATAATTTCTCAACATTT
>CAZUDG010000014.1:9775-26458 GCA_964618775.1 uncultured Lachnospiraceae bacterium
AATTTCATATTTACATACCATCCTTTTTTATAATTTTAATAATTTCTCAACATTTTCATACAATAGTAATTGGATATAGCATCAAAACAAAGGGGAACTTTTGTACCCCGAAGTAGGAACCTGGAGTGAACAACAAAACAAGGGTGACTATTTGTTCACTGTAACAGGAATTGGGTATAATAACAAAATAAGGGGTGACTTTTGCGTTCTATGCAACGGAACCCCGTTTTTGTTATTATATCCAATTCCGATGCCGATATCGATAGGCCCCTTATTTTGTTGTTCATTCCAGGCTCCGGCCGATACAATTAATCCTGAGCTCTCCATTAAAGAGTACTATTATATATACTTTTTTGCAATGCATATAAGGGTAAACTTACCTCTTTTATATATGCCATTTCTTCTTCATTAATAGACTTTGCAGCTTCATTAGCTTTAATTAGGATATCAGAATCCTGATAAATATCTCCAATTTTAAAATCAACTATACCACTTTGTCTTACTCCAAGCATGTCCCCTGGACCCCTAAGCTTCAGGTCCTCACTTGCAATATTAAATCCATCATTAGAGTGTAGTAATATTTCAAGTCGCTGCTTAGCAACTTTAGATTTCGATCCACTTACAAATATACAGTAAGACTGGTGTTCCCCTCTTCCAACCCTTCCTCTAAGCTGATGAAGTTGTGCTAGCCCAAATCTTTCTGAGTTTTCAACCATCATAACAGTTGCATTAGGCACATTAATTCCAACTTCTATTACAGTAGTTGATACTAAAACATGAATCTCATTACGAGAAAAAGCTTCCATAATCTCATTCTTTTCTTGTGCTTTCATTTGGCCATGTAAATGAGAAATCTTAATATATTTAGAAAGTATGGATTTTAGTTTGTTGGTATAATCAATTACATTCTCACCATCCATAACTTCACTCTCTTCAACCATAGGACATATGATATATACTTGTCTTCCCTCTAAAACTTGATTTTCAATAAAATTATAAGCTGTTTTGCGATAGTTTGTATCAACTACACAATTTTTAATTGGTAATCGGTTAGCTGGCAACTCATCAATTACAGATATCTCTAGGTCACTATACAATATAATTGCAAGAGTTCTTGGAATTGGGGTAGCACTCATAACAAGGGTATGAGGATGGTGTCCCTTGTTTGCCAAACTCCCTCTTTGTTTAACTCCAAAGCGATGTTGTTCATCTGTTACAACCACAGCTAGATTATCAAATTCGACTTTATCTTGAATAATAGCATGGGTTCCAACTATTATGTCTGCCTTACCATCTTTTATTCTCCCATATGCCTCTTTTTTCATCTTAGGAGTCATTGACCCAACTAACAGTTCTATATCAACATCATAAGCTTTAAACATATTAACTAAGGACTCGTAGTGTTGTTTAGCTAAAACCTCAGTAGGAACCATTATAGAGCCTTGATAGCCATTTAAAACACAAAGAAACAAAGTCAATGCAGCAACAATCGTCTTGCCTGACCCCACATCTCCTTGTATTAAACGATTCATTGTAAGAGTTCCTGTTAAATCACCCTTTATATCTTGCCATGTCCTTAGCTGTGCATTGGTAAGCTTATATGGAAGATTAGTTATAAATTCATCACATTCCTTCTTATCATCAATATTAAAATGGTTGTACCAAGATATTTGTTTTTCCTTGGAAGATTGAAGGGCAAATGTAAACAAAAAGAACTCATCAAAAATCAATCTATTTTTAGCAACTCTTAAAAAATCAGGTGATTCTGGAAAATGTATCTGATTAAGAGCATTCTTATAATCAATCAAACTATAGTCTTTTATTAATCGGCTAGGAAGAGGGTCATCTATTAAATCAACGACATTTAAAGTGTTTCCCATTAATTTAACTATTTTGTTATTACTTATTCCCTTAGTTAAAGGATAGATAGGTTGTAAGACATTCATCATTGATCTATACTCTTCTTCATTATATATTTTAGGATGTTCCATAGAAACAAGCCCATCCTTTGCCTCAACCTTTCCGCGAAATATATATGAATAGCCAACCTTTAGTTGTCTACGTAAATAAGGCATGTTAAACCAAGTAATATAAATCAAACCAGATTCATCAGAAGCTCTACACCTTAACAACTTCAGATTTCTAACTTGCCTGATAGGATAAACATGTTCAATTTTTACTTTTACTGTTACAACATCCTTTTCCTCAATAGAATCCAATACAGATTTCACTAACATGGGCTCATCATAAACATCATAATCTCTAGGAAAATGTTGCAAAAAATCATTAACCGTATATATGTCAAGTTTCCCAAGTAACTCCTCGGTTTTCTCCCCTATCCCCTTAACCAACCCTATATGAGCCCCAGGTCCTAGTCTCTTACCTTCCTTCATGTTCACCCCTCCTTAATTTAATATTAACATAACCTCCACCTAGTGATAGGAACCTGGTATAGGAATAAAATAAGGGTGACTTTTGCACGCACCTGCAACGGAACCCTTATTTTACTCCTATACCAGGTTCCGCTTCACCCCCCTTAAAAAGGTTATCTAAAAAGACCAGACAAAGGTAACGTCCCCTGCCTGGTCAACGCACCATATCTGGTCCTGTAATTTATTCTATAGATAAGAAATAATAATATATTGGCTGTCCGCCGTAGTTTAATTCAACTTCAACGTCTGGATACTTATCCTCTATAAGATCAACAAGTTCTTTTGCATCTTCTTCACTAACAGAATCCCCATAATACAAACTTACTAAGTCAGAGTCATCATCCAGCATGCTTCCAATTAACTCCAAGGTTGTTTCTGATATGTCTTTACCAACAGCAAGAATATCTTTTTCATTTAAGCCCATTATATCGCCTTGCTTAATTTTTGTACCATTTACCAAGGTGTCTCTAACTGCATAAGTTATTTGACCGCTTTTAATGATGTTCATTTCTTCTGTCATTCTTTGTGTATTATCTTCAATTGATTCGTCATATATGAAATTAATAATAGCTGCAATTCCTTGTGGTAATGTCGTTGAAGGAATTACAATTATATTCTTGCCTTCAACTAAGTCTACAGTTTGATTTGCTGTAAGAATAATATTGCTATTATTAGGTAGAATAAATATATTATCTGCATTCACACTGTCTACGGCTTTTAACATATCATCTGTACTTGGATTCATTGTTTGGCCACCAGTAATGATATAGTCAACACCAAGGCCTTTAAAGATATCATCCATTCCTTTGCCATTAGACACAGAAATAAAACCTACTTCTTTTCTAGGTTCCCTAGCCTTAGATTCATCCTCAATCTTCTTTTGTTCTGCAGCTAACTTTTGTGCATCTTTTATTAACTTTTCATTATGCTCTTCTCTCATATTATCTATTTTGATTCTAGAAAGTGAACCATGAGTTAAAGCTTTTTGAAGCACTAATCCAGGGTCATTAGTATGTATATGAACCTTGATTACATCATCGTCAGACACAACCACCAAAGAGTCTCCTAAGGACACTAAGTAAGATTTAAGCTTATCTTCATCTTTCTCATCATAATTATTCTCTATATTAATGATAAATTCCGTACAATAAGCAAATTTAATATCTACTGGATGGGAATGTCCAGGTATAGTTATTTTTGAAATATCTGGTCTTGCTACTACTTCAAGTTCTAAATCATCCACAACTTCTTTTCCTATAATAGAGTTATGGAATCCCTTACAAATTTCTAACAAACCTTGACCACCTGAGTCAACAACACCTGATTCTTTGAGAACTGGAAGCATCTCTGGGGTTTGTTCTAAAACTTCTTCCATATATTTGATTATTTCTTCTGAAAAATAAATGAAATCATCTGTTTCTGGTGCGAGTTCTGCTGCCTTTTCTGCTGCTGCTCTTGCTACAGTTAGGATTGTCCCTTCCTTTGGCTTCATAACAGCCTTATAGGCTGTTTCTGTTCCTCGGGCCAAGGCCCTTGCCATAACTTCATTATTAAGCTCATTACTCTCTCTAACCTCTTTAGAAAACCCTCTAAAAAGTTGAGACAATATAACTCCAGAGTTACCACGAGCCCCTCTAAGAGAACCACCAGAAATAGCTTTTGCTATATCTGAAACTGTAGGGCTTTCTAGCTGCAGAACCTCATTAACTGCAGATTGTATTGTTAGAGTCATATTTGTTCCAGTATCTCCATCGGGTACTGGAAAAACATTCAACTCATTTATATAATCTTTCTTGCTTTCAATGCGCTTAGCACCAGCAATAAAAGCTTTTTTTAGTGTAACAGCATCTATTGTCTTTGTAACCACTTATTCTTCCTCCTTAAACATCTTGTTCATTAGTCAATAACCCTAACGCCTTCTACAAAAATATTTAACTTCTCAACTACCATACCTGTAAATTCCTCAACCTTATACTTAACATTGGAAATAAGATTCTCAGCCACTGCTGCTATACTTACCCCATAAGAAACTATGATATGGAGATCTATAGTTATTTTATTTTCTTCTATAGTAACGCTAACGCCACGACTTAGACTTTCACGTTTTAGAAGTTTAGCAAAACCATCCTTCATATTAACAGCTGCCATACCTACAACTCCAAAACTTTCTATTGCAGATGACCCTGCATATTGTGCAACTACCTCATTATCAATTTCAATTCCACCAATATCAGTGCTCACATATCCGTTCATAAATAACCTCCAATTCTGAATATAAAAAATAACTTTCATCAATTTAAATAAAAACTAAATGACCTAGTGTCACTAACAAATGCTTCTAGCTAGCATATAGTTTATTATTAATTACTAAAATATTATCATTGTTTATATTATACCCTTATTTGGGGTAAAATGAAATATATTTTTAAATATAGCTTCAATGATGTGAAATAAAACTATTCCCTTTGCATATATATAATAAAAAGGGTATTAACAAGGTTAACCTATGAAAAGAATTATAGGCTTTATATTATTTTGGATTGCAATTGGAATGACTATTATGCTGTTTATTACAAACGGTATCTTAGCAATCATAACTATTATATTATTATTATTCATTGGCTATAAGTTGTTTGCCTGTTAAAAATAATGTTCATAATTATACATTAAAAAAGAGTGCCTCTGGCACCCTTTCTCAAGATTCCCTTTAATGATGTTTAATATTGTGCACGTTCAACTTTTCCTGATTTTAAGCAAGAAGTACAAACATACATTTTTCTTGCAGCACCATTAACATTAACTTTTACTGATTTCACGTTGGATTTCCACATTTTACTCGATTTTCTATTGGAATGACTCACCTTTTTGCCAAAGTGAGCACCTTTATCACAAATCGCACATTTTGCCATTTGAAGCACCTCCTAGGTATTATATTAAGTCAAATGACTTTCAAACAAAACAATTTTACCAAACTTTTATACATTTTGCAAGACATTGTTTGAATTTAGATGTTTATTATTTTAATTTGTTATTTGACCTATTTTCAATTAATGTCTATATCGGCATCTACATCCACTGGACTTTCTTTTCTTTTACCTTTATTAATCTTATCCATTAAATCAGGAACCATGTCAATAATTTTATTAAGACTATCTTGATTTTTAACGTTTACAAGTTGAGCCTTGCCATCTTTAATTACAAGGATTGCACTTGGGTTAATCTTACCACCCATACCCCCACCAGCATTGTTTTGAGCACTGTCTTTAGCATATGCACCAGCGCCAACACCAAAACTTACATCAACAAGTGGTAAAATAATAGTACCATCATCAACAGTAATTGCATCACCTACTACTGTTTTTGTAGTTAGAAAATTATCCATACCCTTAAATAAAGATTCTACTGTTTCATTAAAATTATTGTTAGCCATTATAATTCCTCCTTTAATACATTGTAATTTTTCCATAAAATTCGAAAACTTCTATCTATAAGTAGCTTTACCATTATTATTACTATTGTAAATAATCTTATTCTTCCTTTTAAAAGTACATTTCCTTTTAATATTTTATCTTCAAAGTTTGGAACTAGCCTTATATTATCACTATATATACCATAAAATATTGATATTATACCAAGTGCTTGTCCTGTAGATGAAGGATCCCCAGTACCAAACTCTGCATAGCCTGTGAACTTTCTTGGTATTATATGTTTTAATAATTCTTTAATAGCTTTTATAATTCTTTCAATTCCTAACTTGTTTTCTTTTATAAATTCTTTTATTTTCTTGAAATTATTTTTTGATTCTTCTTCATCTGAATCTATATTAAGGAGAAAATTATATATTTTAATTAATATAGATTTTATTGTGTTAAATATTTTAATTATTAATTTCCAAATATGTTTAAGCTTTTCACAGATTTTGGAAAACATACTTTGTTTTTCTTTGATTACCTCTTTGGGTTTGTCGGGTTTTTCTGGCTTGTCTAGTTTATGGGTTTTAACTGGTTGCTTTATAGGTTCTTTTAAAACTGACTTATTCTTAGACCTATTATTATTTTTATTCTTTTTTCTTTGCTTATTTTTTCTCTCATCTTTATTAGAATCTTTTTTAGTAAACCTATCCATTGGAATAGCAAAAATCCTAAACTTCATTGATAATTCTTCTTCTATATAAAATATTCTTAAAGATACTATCCTCAATAGCCAAGAGATTCGGATTTTAGCACTAATCTTTTCGTCTGACTCACCATATAATTCATATCTAATTGGTACAAATAGAAACAAACAAAGAATTAGTAGCAAAAAACCAAGAATGCAGGCTAAAATTATTAATATAACTTTTAGTATGGATAAAATCACAGAAATCATATTGTCTGGTATCCCCCTCCTGCATTATCCTGCATTACTTGAAATATTCTTTTACATTAAATTCACCAGTTCGTTCATAAATTTCTAATAACATGTCTTTAACCACTTCAAAAGCTTTTTTTTTGCTTTTTGCTAGGCCTAAAACATGGATATCTTGTTTTTGATAATATTTGTACTTAAATTGTTTTGAATTATATATGTCAAATAAATTCTTGGGATTAGAGGCAAAAGTTATACAGTATATACTCTTAGTTGAACAAATACCATAAAAGTTATTACCACTACTGTTACTATTAGTATTACTGTTAATGTTCTCTTTAATCTTTTTTATGTCTTTATCTTTAATTTCTTCACTTACATATAGCCTATCTGACCAACTTATCATACATACTACTCCCATACTAATCCTAAAGCAAAGCTTGAACTACATTAATCACTTATGTCTTACTAATTCAAAACTTCTTGATGATTAAAATATATTATAAATCACTAGCCTATTCTTTCAACCTTAATCATGTTTGTTTTCTTAGTTTGGCCAGTTGGGACACCTGCTGTAAGAACAATTATATCATCTTTTTTTACATAGCCTGCTTCCTTTATAGCTTTTACCGCTTCTTCAAGTAAGTTGTCCGTTGAGGCTACTTCACTAGCTTCAAGAGGTATAACACCCCATAACAATTGCATTTTTCTAAGAGATCTTTTTAATGGTGAAAGCCCAACTATTATTGCCCCAGGTCTAAGCTTAGACACTATTCTTGTAGTAAACCCCGTAAAACTAGAGGCTATTATTAGTTCTGCATTGACTGCCAGTGCGGTGGTCACAGCTGAATAGCATACTGCAACAGAAACATTGTTGTTTTGATTCTCCTTACGTTCTTTTAAAAGAATGTCATAATTTAAATGATTTTCTGTTTCCTTTGCTATCTTTACCATCATTTGTAGGGCCGTTACAGGGTATTTGCCCATTGCTGTTTCACCTGATAACATAATTGCGTCTGTTCCATCATATATAGAGTTTGCAACGTCAGTTGCTTCAGCTCTTGTAGGCCTAGGATTACGTATCATAGAATCTAGCATTTGGGTAGCTGTTATAACAGGTTTGAAATATTTATTACATTTCTTTATAATTTGTTTTTGAATAAAAGGTAATTCCTCAGGGGCTATTTCCACTCCTAAATCACCTCTAGCAACCATAATGCCTTCTGAAGCTTTAATGATTTCATCTATATTGTCAACACCTTCTCGGTTTTCAATTTTAGAAATTATAGCTATATCTGAATAACTATCATAAAGCAATTCTCTAATCTCTTCAACAGCTGCGGCACTTCTTACAAAGGATGCTGCAATAAAATCCACCCCATTATTGACTCCAAATATAATATCTTCCCTATCTTTTGCTGTAATTGCTGGCAGACTAAGCTTGGTATTAGGTATATTAATTCCTTTTTTATTACCCAATACACCACCAGAGATTACATCACATATAAGGTTTTTTTCTTCAACTTCTTTTACCTTTAATTCTATTAATCCATCATCTATTAATATAGTTTTACCAACTATAACTTCTTCTGTAATTTTATCATAAGTAACAGAGACCTTAGTCTCATCACCAATTATGTCTTCTGTTGTTAAAGTAAATGTACTTCCTTCAGTTATTACAACATTCTTATCATTTTTTAATGTTTTAGTTCTTATCTCCGGACCTTGAGTATCAAGTAATATTGCAATTGGTATATTGATTTCTTCTCTAACTTCTTTTATTGTGTTAATTTTCCTTAAATGTTCTCCATAGTCACCATGGGATAAATTTAGCCTTGCAACATCCATACCGTTTAATGCAAGCTCTTTAATCATTTCTTTTGACTCACTAGATGGCCCAATGGTACATACTATCTTAGTTTTTTTCATGTTCATCATTATGTCCTCCATAATAAATTAAATGCTATTAGTTTTACTCTTTTATATGCTCATGTGTAAACAAATGGTCTGAACAATATTCATGGCTTCCATCACATTTAGAACAAAAACGAAACTCCAAATCATCGTCATCTATCTCTGTTCTACCACAAACAGTACACTTGTGCATAACGTTTGCTTTTTTACCATTAAAATTCACGACTTTACCATAAGGACTCTTTATTTCTCTCTTAAATTCCCTTCTTCTTTTTATCTCTCCAGGTGTATACCTTTTATAATTTCTAGAATTAAGGAAATATATTAAAAAATTACCTAGTGAAATAAACATTCCAATACCAACATGGTATTGCTTAGACATAATACTTTGTACAATCTCTAGTCCATATATTGCACCATAAAAAATAGCCAGATACTTAATCTTTACTGGAATAATAAAGAATAATAGAAGCTGCATACTTGGAAATATTGAAGCAAATGCAAAAAACATTGATCTGTTAATATAAGTAAGACCTAATATATAGCTGTGACCTGTAATAAAATACATAACAAACACTGCCAAAACATTAAATATAATACCCGAAAAATAATAAAGATTAAATCTAAATGATCCCCAGGCATTCTCTAGAGCATTACCTATCATATAATACAAGTATAATTCAATGAATAAGAACAAGGGGTTTGTATTCCCTGTAGGCTGTATAATAAAGGTTAACAACCTCCATATTTGACCACTTAATACCTTCTCAACATCTAACATTAGAAATTGTCTATATATTAGCGGATTAATCCTATCAATAATAAGTCCAATTACATATAAAACTATAATATAAACAATCATGTTATTGATTGCATATCTTCCATACTTGCGCTCTAGCTTGTCCAAAAACTTCATCATAATCCTCGTTTCATTTTAAATTACTTTTCTTAATTATATGTTTTCTTATATCCTTTGTCAAATGTAAAAGCTACTGAAAAATGTTGATGTATTAGCTTAATTCCTGAATATAATTATATTGTTTTAATGATATATATGTGAGTTACTTTATTACATAATTAATATAAAAATAGATATGAGGATGTCTCGTCTATCTGTATTTTTATTCAGATATATAAAACATCCTCAATATTTTTTTATATCTTTCTTTTACCTTGCTACTTACTATTTGTTTTACTGATACATTGGAATTTGAATAGTTACACCAGGTCCAAGAATTTGATTTTCCATTTCACTATTGTATTGAATAAAATCTTCATAATTGATCCCAAATCTTTCTAGTATGCCCTCTAAAGTATCTCCTTCTTGTACTATATAAGAGTTGAAATCCATTGGTGGTGGCGGGGCTTGAACAGGAACACATAGTTCGTCTCCTATTTGTAGATTATAAACTTCAACATATGGATTAGCTTTAAACAGTATACTAAGGGGGACATTGTATCTCCTACTTATACTATATAAAGTATCTCCTTCTTGTATTATATGCATTAAACAGTTCATATTATAAAAGTACATAGCTTCACTTTCCCAAGTAGTTATACTTGTTATTAATTTCTATCTTAAATCTAATATATTCGACTTTTTATAATATGACACTAAACTAATCCAAAAAACTTACATAAATATGCATATTAGCGAAACAGTTTGTTTTAGTTGAACTTGTATGATTTTTAACGTATAATTGATATATTGGAGAGTTATATTATACATTTTAAAAGTTATTTTTAGTAGCCATTAAATATATATTGTTTTACAGGAGGTAGCCTAAGGGCGAAATTATATGATTAAAAAAAATAAATACTCATTAGGAATAGATATTGGTTCTACAACAGTTAAGATTTCAATTCTAGATGAGTCTAACAAGTTACTTTTTTATGAATACGGAAGACATTATGCTGATATTCAGAATGCTCTTGCTAAATTAATTGAGTATGGAAAAGAAAAACTTGGAAACATAAGTGTGTCACCAGTTATAACTGGTTCTGGTGGTCTTTCACTTGCAAAATATTTAGATATTCCATTTGTTCAGGAAGTTATTGCCGTTTCAACTTCCCTTATAGATTATGCACCACATACTAATGTTGCAATTGAACTTGGTGGTGAAGACGCTAAGATAATTTACTTTAACAAAAATGGCGGAGTTGAGCAAAGAATGAATGGTATCTGTGCTGGAGGTACTGGTTCTTTTATTGACCAAATGGCTAGTATACTTAAAACAGATGCGGCAGGACTCAATGATTACGCTAAAGACTATAATTCAATTTATCAAATTGCCGCTAGATGTGGCGTGTTTGCTAAATCTGATATACAACCTTTAATTAATGAAGGTGCTACTAAGCCAGACCTATCTGCTTCTATATTTCAAGCAGTAGTTAATCAAACTATTAGTGGTCTTGCTCAAGGTAAACCTATTAGAGGTAACATAGCTTTTCTTGGTGGACCATTACATTTCTTACCTGAACTTAAGAATGCTTTTACTAGGACTTTAAAACTAAAAGATAATGAGATAATATCACCAGAACATTCTCATCTTTTTGCAGCAATCGGAGCTGCCATGAAACACGATAAGGAAGTTGTTCATGATCTTGATAGTTTAATTAACAGATTACATAAAGGTGTTACGATGGATCTTGAAGTTAGTCGTATGGATCCTCTGTTTGTGAATCAAGAATCTTATGACGAGTTTGAACATCGTCATTCCCTTCATTCTGTTAAAAAAGATGATCTTTCTACATATAAAGGTGATATATACTTAGGTATTGATGCTGGTTCAACAACTACTAAGACAGCTCTAGTTGGCGAAGATGGCACTCTTCTATATTCCTTTTATAGTAGTAATAATGGTAGTCCACTTAAAACAACTATTCGCTCAATTAAAGAAATTTATTCCTTGTTACCAGAAGGTGCTAATATAGTTCATTCATGTTCTACCGGCTATGGTGAAGCTTTAATTAAAGAAGCACTTATGCTTGATGAGGGAGAAGTAGAGACAGTAGCCCACTACTATGCTGCAGCTGCCTTTGATCCAGAAGTTGATTGTATACTTGACATTGGTGGTCAAGACATGAAATGCATAAAAATCAAAGATGGTACTGTAGATAGCGTTTCCCTAAATGAAGCCTGTTCTTCAGGTTGTGGTTCATTTATTGAAACATTTGCAGAGTCCCTTAACTATGAAGTGTCTGACTTTGCTGATGTAGCATTGTTTGCTGACAACCCTATTGATTTAGGTTCTAGGTGTACAGTATTTATGAACTCTAAAGTAAAACAAGCACAAAAAGAAGGTGCTACAGTTGCAGATATCTCATCAGGACTTGCATATTCTGTTGTTAAGAATGCACTTTATAAAGTTATTAAAGTTGCAGATGCTAAGGAATTAGGTGAACACATTGTTGTACAAGGTGGTACTTTCTACAATGATGCAGTTCTTAGAAGTTTCGAACTATTAACTAACTCTGAGGTGGTTCGTCCTGATATTGCAGGAATTATGGGTGCCTATGGTGCTGCTCTCATTGCTAGAGAACGTCATGAAGGCCAAGGAACAACAATGCTTTCAATCAATGATATAATTGACCTTAAAATAGACACTTCCATGGCAAGGTGTGGACGTTGTACTAACAACTGCCAAATGACTATTAACCGTTTTACAGGTGGTAGACGATTTATCACAGGTAATCGTTGTGAAAAAGCATTTGGTAAGGCTAAGAATAAAGAAGAAATTCCCAACTTGTTTGAATATAAATTAGAAAGAACCTTTAATTATGAACCACTAGCAGAAGAAGATGCTTATCGTGGAACTGTAGGTCTTCCTAGAGTTCTTAACATGTACGAAAACTATCCTTTCTGGCATACATTCTTCACAGAGCTTGGATATAGGGTTGTTGTCTCTCCTCTTTCCACTAGAGATCTCTACGAAATGGGCATCGAATCAATTCCTAGTGAATCAGAATGTTACCCAGCCAAAATAGCTCACGGACATATCATTTGGCTAATTGAACAAGGAGTAGATTTTATCTTCTATCCTTCTATCGCCTATGAACGTAATGAAGTAAAGGGGGCAAATAACCATTTTAACTGTCCTATTGTTGCTTCTTATAGTGAAAACATTAAAAACAACGTAGAAGAATTAGATGAAATGAATATAAACTTCCAAAATCCTTTTATGTCTTTTGAAAACAAAGATATTCTTGGTAATAGATTAGTTGAAGTTATGAAAGACCTTATAGATACAACTGATAAAGAAGTATGGAATGCAGTTGATAAAGCTTGGAAAGAACAAGAAGTAGAGCGAGAAGACATTCGCAAAAAGGGCGAAGAAACTGTAGAATACCTTAAAAAAACAGGAAAAAAAGGAATTGTATTAGCTGGTAGACCTTATCACATTGATCCTGAAATAAATCACGGCATTCCTGAACTAGTTACTTCTTATGATGTTGCTGTTTTAACTGAAGATAGCGTTTCACATTTAGCAGAGATTGATAGACCTCTGGTTGCTGTAGACCAATGGATGTATCACTCTAGACTTTATGCCGCAGCGTCCTTTGTTAAAACTCAAGATAATTTACAATTAATTCAACTAAACTCATTTGGTTGTGGGTTAGATGCTGTAACTACAGATATGGTAGAAGATATCCTAGTTGATTCAGGAAAAATATTTACCGTACTTAAAATAGACGAGGTTAATAATCTAGGAGCAGCTAGAATTAGGATTCGTTCCTTACTAGCAGCTGTTAAGGATAAAGAAAAGAAACATGTTGAACAAAGAACAATTCAATCTGATTCTTATGAGAGAGTTGTATTTACAGAAGACATGAAGAAAAACTATACTATTTTGATGCCACAGATGTCTCCTATTCACTTTGATATGATTCAGGCTTCCTTAAACTATAATGGCTATAATGTTAAACTTCTTGGAAGTGGTAATGATAGTCATGAAGTTGATTTAGGACTACAATACGTTCATAATGATGCCTGCTATCCTTCTATTATTGTTGTTGGACAGATAATGGAAGCCATTCAATCTGGCAAATATGACCTAGATAAGATTGCAGTTTTTATTACTCAAACTGGCGGGGGTTGCCGTGCAACTAACTATGTAAACTTTATAAGAAGAGCCCTAAAAAAAGCTGGCATACCTCAAGTTCCTGTAATAGCAATTAGTGTACAAATGCTTGAAAAGAACCCAGGAATGAAATATACTCCAAGATTACTTGTGTCAATGCTTCAAGCAGCAATCTATGGTGACGTCTTCCAAAAGGTGGTGTATCGAACTAGACCATACGAGGAAATTCCAGGTTCTGTTAATGCATTACATAGTAAATGGGAAGCCAAATGTATACTTGACTTGGAAAAAGCAAGTTACAAAACATTTAAACAAAATGTCAGGGAAATAATTGAAGAATTCGATAAAATCCCTTTAAAAGATATTGTGAAACCAAAGGTTGGTATTGTTGGTGAAATCTTAGTTAAGTACCTACCACAAGCCAATAATTACATAGTTGATGTTCTAGAAGCAGAAGGTGCTGAAGCAGTTGCACCTGAACTAATAGATTTCTTCTTGTATTGTAGCTATAATGCAAAATACAAAGAAAAATATTTTGGCGGTAGTAAGCTTAAAACTGGTTTTAACAATATAGCTATCAAGTTCTTAGAATTTGCTAGAAAAGAGGCAAATAAAGCATATGCCAAGAGCAAGCGTTTTGAACCTACTCATCCCATTGAGAAATTAGGTGAATATGCAGAACCTATTGTATCCCTTGGTAACCAAACTGGTGAAGGTTGGTTCTTAACAGCTGAAATGATATCCCTTGTAAAATCTGGTGCTAATAATATAGTTTGTACTCAACCATTTGCATGCTTACCAAATCATATTGTTGGTAAAGGGACAATTAAGAAAATTAGAGAAAAACACCCAGAAGCTAATATAGTTGCAATTGACTATGATCCAGGAGCAAGTGAAGTAAACCAGCTAAACCGCATTAAGTTAATGCTAGCTTCTGCCCACAAGCAAATAGATGATGAAAATGAATATGAATATGAAACCGTAAAAACATTAGAGACTATAACTGAGTCTTAAACATTAGATAATCGTAAATCGGGTATGTGAGTGGCTTTTATAGCCGCCTACATACCCGATTTTTTATCTAACTCTAAAGTATTCACCAGTAGATAATAACTAATAGCTTGTTATATTGTCTCCTCTTATATCATATAAATCCTCAAACTTTATATTGGTATTTACAATCTTAATTAATCTAGAATCAATATCAATTTTAGATACCATACCAGTCACCTTTAGGTATTCATCTTTTTCATAATATACCACAGTAATTATATCATTCTTGTTAACTTGCTTTAATTTATGGTCCAAAACCTCTTTATACTCTTCTGAAAGTTCTGATTTTGCCACAATTATTTTTTCTTTTCTTCTAAGGGCCAACTCATATCCTTTTAAAGCGGCAAATGGCATAAACTGTTTAGCCCTACTTTCTCTGCTCATCTTAGGTCTAACCACTTTTATGCCCTCCTATTTGCTTGTTTCTATCAATAGTTTTCCCTTTTTCATCAAGGTTCATTCCCTTTAGAACTGCATTTTTCCCAAACTTTTCTTTTATATCTAGAATAGCTTTTTGCATTTTATATTCTTTTTCTAATTCTACTGGGTCTGTGAATAAATCATATTGGTGATAAACTTCATCAACAACATTATTAAATGTTAAAGTCATTCTTCTAATTGGCTTATTTCTATCTATGATTCGCTCATAAAGTCTTTCTGTATAAGATATAATTTGTTTTGCTGAGCTAGTTATTATTGTCATTCTTATAGTTCCGTGGGCAGGTTTTAACTTTAATTGATTGCTATATCCCACATGAAGAGTGATTGAATCAGTTACAAGTCCTTTATCAACCAATTCTAAACTTAGAATATCAGCCATTTCCTTAATTATTAGCTTTCCATCATCAAAATTGTAATCTCCATCAAGGACCTGTCCATTAGAAATAGAGTTACTTTTTGGTTTATATGTTTTTATATCTTCCATTAGGGTTGTTTCTCTTCCCCATGCATGGTCAATTAATAACTCTGCATCAATACCAAAAATTTTATATAAGATATCTTCATTGGCACCTGCAATCTGTCCCATTGTCATTATTCCAATGTTTTCAAGCCTTCCTGCGATACCATTTCCTACTCTCCAAAAATCAGTTATAGGTTTGTGGTTCCATAATGTTTTCTTATATAATTCTTCATCTAATATTCCTATATTATCATCAGAGTGTTTGGCTGTTATATCTAAGGCTATTTTAGCCAAATATAAATTAGATCCTATTCCACATCTAGAAGAGATTCCTGTTGTGTTTAAGACATCTTCCATAATTGTTGCCGCAAGTTCTTTAGCTGTCATTTGATACATTTCTAAATAATTTGTTACATCCATAAAAACTTCATCTATCGAATAAACGTGCATGTCTTCCTTGGAAATATATTTTAAATATGTTCCGTATATTTCTGCTGAATAGTCAATGTATAGCTGCATCCTAGGAACTGCCATAGTATAATCAATTCCTTTTGGAATCTCAAAAACTCTACACCTACTGGGAACACCTAAATCTTTTAATGATGGTGACACTGCAAGACATATTGTCGTTACACATCGTCCTGGGTCAGCTACAACTAAATTCGCCGAAAAAGGATCAAGGCCCCTCTCTACACACTCTACAGAGGCATAAAATGATTTCAAATCTATACATATATATACTCTATCTTTTTCCATCCAAAATATCTCCTCCAATAAACTCTGCAAAAAACATCTTATTACAAACGCTACCTTCGTTAGCTTATTATTAAACACTGTAAAAACACGGATTTTTATTAAATATCTTCAATTTGCCAATCTATTGGCTCTATATTATGTTCTTTTAAAAATTCATTAGTCTTTGAAAATGGTTTGCTGCCAAAAAAGCCTCTATATG
>CAZUDG010000014.1:26558-28319 GCA_964618775.1 uncultured Lachnospiraceae bacterium
TTTAAAAATTCATTAGTCTTTGAAAATGGTTTGCTGCCAAAAAAGCCTCTATATGAAGATAAGGGACTAGGGTGGGGAGCTTCAATAATCAAGTGTTTAGGATTGTTTAACATGGCCTTTTTTCTTCTGGCTAAAGAACCCCATAGTATAAATACAATTGCTTTATCTTGTTTGTTAACTGCTTCAATTACTGCATCAGTAAACCTTTCCCACCCTTTTCCCTTGTGAGAATTGGCCTGATGAGCTCTAACAGTTAGAACAGTATTTAACATCAATACACCTTGTTTCGCCCATTTTACAAGGTAGCCGTTATTAGGAATCTTACATCCCAAATCATCTTCTAGTTCTTTATAAATATTAACAAGAGATGGTGGGATATTTACACCTGGCTTTACCGAAAAACACAAACCATGGGCTTGTCCCACATTATGATATGGATCTTGCCCAAGAATAACCACTTTCAAATCTTTAACCTGGGTCAATTGAAAAGTTTTAAATACATCATCAGCTTCAGGGTAAATTGTATAATCAATATATTCATTCTTAACGAATTCATATAAATCCTTATAGTATGGTTTTTTAAATTCTTCCCCAATTTCATTTAGCCAATCATTTGAAATGGCTCCCATTTATAATAACACCTACAGTCTTTATAATTATTTATTTCACTTATTTACTAACTTTTAATGTTTATTAATCTTTCTAAACTAATTTATATTATCCTAATATCAAACATTTACATTAATGTCTTTTTCTTTTAAATATTGTTTCAATTCCATTATCTCTATATCTTTAAAATGAAAAAGCGAAGCTGCAAGAGCTGCATCCGCCTTACCTTCAGTTAACACATCATAAAAATCTTCTTTTTTACCTGCGCCACCAGAAGCAATAACTGATATAGATACATTTTCAGAAACTATTCTAGTTAGTTCAAGATCGTATCCATCTTTTGTACCATCTTTATCCATACTTGTTAGCAGTATCTCACCAGCACCTAGACTAGATACTTGTTTAGCCCATTCAAGTACATCTATTCCAGCATCTTGCCCACCATTTTTAAGTATATTCCATCCTCTTCCATCTGGTCGTCTTTTAGCATCAATGGCTGATACTATGCGGTGGCTTCCAAATTCTTTTGCTGCTCTAGATATTAATGAAGGATCATTAATAGCCGCACTGTTTACAGTTACTTTATCTGCACCTTCACTTAATATACTATTAAAGTCGTCTAAAGTTTTAATACCGCCACCAACAACAAAAGGAATTGAAACAAGCTCTGCTATTTTTCTAACCATTTCTTTTGTGGTTTTTCTACCCTCAGTAGTTGCAGTTATATCTAAAAACACAAGTTCATCCGCACCATTCTCGCTATAGGCCCTAGCTATTTCAACAGGGTCTCCTGCATCTTTTAAATTCACGAAATTAACTCCCTTAACAACTCTTCCATTACTTACATCCAAACAAGGAATAATTCTTTTTATATTCATATACGGCCCCTTTATATTCTACTAATTATTCTGATATAACATCCTTAATTATATCTTAAAAGATGCTATATATCAAATATTTTCAAACACAAAAAAACCTGAAGAAGTCTCCAGGTAATTGTTTAAATATTATTAACTTAATTAAACTTTGATTACTACACTTGATAAGCTAACACAAACAAATAACCTTTGATTATAGCAAGATATTATATAATACCTTTATATCATCCAATAATTAATTTCTAGAACAAAACCATAAGCTAGGTAATAAGCT
>CAZUDG010000015.1:0-3630 GCA_964618775.1 uncultured Lachnospiraceae bacterium
GTATATCAAGTAACTCCTTATGAATTATAAGGTGGGACTTGCTAGTTATCAGCTAACACCTTATAAATTATAAGCAAAATGGTTAATAATGGGCAACTAAGAAAGGGAAATTTAAATGCAAATAAATATTAAAAAGATTATGGAAGTGATAAATGATGCTTCCGAGATATTAAAGGACAGAGAATTAGCCTTAAAAGTTGAAGAAAAAGGCGATTTTGATTATGTAACTGAGGTGGACTTAAAAGTTCAACAATTTATAGAATCAAGATTAGGTGACTTATATCCGGAAATTCAGTTTATGGGTGAGGAAAAGTCTAATGATGATATAAATATTGATGATAGATTTTGGGTGTTAGATCCAATTGATGGAACAACTAACTTAATCCATGACTATCCTCATATAGCAATTTCCCTTGCCTTGGTAGAAAATAGGGAAGTAGTACTAGGTTTTGTATATAATCCATATATGAATGAGATGTTCTTTGCACAAAAGGGTGGAGGAACTTACTTAAATGACAAAAGAGTTCATGTATCAGATGCAAAAGACTTGTCAGAGAGCCTTATGTTAATGGGAACATCACCATATCAAAAGGAATTAGGAGAATCTAATTTCAAAGATATATTTAATGTTTTTGAAAAGTCTCAGGATATAAGAAGATCAGGATCAGCTGCCCTTGACTTGGCTTATATAGCATGTGGTAGGGTTGAAGGTTTTTTTGAAAAAGTTCTTCAAATTTGGGACTTTTCAGCAGGTTCCCTATTAGTGCAGGAAGCAGGGGGTAAAGTTACAGATTATAATGGTAAAGAGTTAGCTTTAATTATAAAATCAGAAGTAGCAGCAAGTAATGGTAAGATTCATGATGAGCTTATAGATATACTTAAAGATTCATGATGAAGTTATTATATGCATAGACAGCAATAATGAAACTAAGAGACATAAAATATGATGACAGGAGATTACTATGTATTCATTGCTACTAGTTATAATTTATTTAGCCTTTATAAGTCTGGGATTACCAGATTCACTACTTGGTTCTGGCTGGCCGGTAATGCATTTAGACATAGGGGTGTCTATAGCCTATGCAGGAATTATCTCAATGACCATTTCTTTAGGAACAATTATATCTAGCTTGATGACAGATCGATTAGCCAGAAAACTGGGAACAGGACCATTGACTGCTATAAGTGTTTTAATGACAGCAGTTGCCATGTTTGGTTTTTCTCTTTCTAATTCGTTTGTTATTCTTTGTTTTTGGGCCATACCATATGGTTTGGGTGCTGGTGCTGTAGATGCAGCACTTAATAATTATATAGCTCTACACTATGCTTCTAGGCATATGAGTTGGCTACATTGCTTTTGGGGAGTAGGGGCATCAATTAGTCCATATATCATGAGTTCTGCCATAGCTAGTGGACAAGGATGGCAGAATGGTTATAGTTTTGTGGGAATCATACAAATCATTATAACATTTTTCCTTTTTATGAGCCTTCCCCTATGGACAAAGAACAATATAGAAAAGGAGAAGGAAAAGAACAAAACAAAACCTCTTAGTATTAAGGAAGTTCTAAATATAAAAGGTGTTAAGTATGTCTTGTTTACCTTTCTTGCCTATAGTGCTGTAGAAAGTACGGCTGGATTATGGGCCTCTACATATTTGGTTGAGTTTAGAGGAGTAGATGTAGAAACAGCAGCTAAATTTGCATCACTCTTTTACATAGGAATTACTATAGGACGTTTTTTATCTGGTTTTGTAAGTGATAGAATTGGAGACAAATGGCTTATACGTTATGGCTTAATTGTTGTTACAGTCGGTATTTCCTTAGTAGTTATACCGATAAATACTAATTCGTTAGCCTTAGGAGGCTTAATTATTATAGGTCTTGGCTGTGCACCAATATTCCCATCAATTATACATTCAACTCCTTATAATTTTGGAGCTAAAAACTCCCAATCTATAATTGGAATTCAAATGGCAAGTGCCTATGCAGGTAGTATTATTACACCCACTCTGTTTGGAGGACTTGTTGCAATGACTAGCCTTGTTGTGTTTCCTTTCTTTTTATTTGTATTTACAATAATTATGATTGCAACCTCTGAAAGATTAAATAAAGTAATTAAAGCAAAAGACTCAATAGAAGTTGACAGATTAGGATAGTAGATATAAAATATTTACAAGTTGTTGCTTTAAGGTGTAGATAGACTACATGTACAAGTAATACCGAGTTGTATTTAATAATAATTCTATAAATAATAGTTCTAAAATTATAAATAGATACAACTATATAAAAGTGAGATTATTATATTCATATTCAGTAGGAGAAAAGGAGTAATTAAATTGAAAAAAGATTCTTATAATGCTTATATAGCAGCCCAAACCCAGTTTGATGATGTTGCAGAGGAACTTAATTTAGACTCATCAATTCGTGAATTATTACGTCAACCTAGTCGTGAATTTCATTTTACAATCCCAGTAAAGATGGATGATGGAACAACTAAGGTATTTAAAGCTTTTAGGGTACAGCACAATGATGCTCGTGGACCAGCAAAGGGAGGAATTCGTTTCCATCCTGAAGAAACTGTAGATACAATCAAGGCTTTATCTATGTGGATGACATGGAAAACTGCCGTAGTTGATATTCCTCTTGGAGGAGGAAAAGGTGGTATAATTTGTGATCCCCGTGAAATGTCCCAAGGAGAGCAAGAGAGATTATGCCGCGGATATATGAGACAAATGGCTAAAAACATGGGTCCAGTTCAAGACGTACCAGCTCCTGATGTTATGAGTAATGCCCAGCACATGCTTTGGATGATGGATGAATATGAAGCAATTCATGGTGGACTTTATCCTGGAGCAATTACAGGTAAGCCTGTTGGAATGGGTGGTTCTCTTGGTAGAACTGAAGCTACAGGTTATGGTGTTATCTATTGTTTAAGAGAAGCACTAAGGAATCTTAATATTGATATTACAACTACAACAGCAAGCTTCCAAGGATTTGGTAATGTTGCAGAATATGCAGCCCGCTTATATTCTGAACTGGGAGGAAAAGTTATTGCTATATCATGTTGGGATAATACAGATAAAAAATCTTACACATATCAAAATCTTGAAGGATTAGATATAGAAAAACTAGCAACAATCAAGGATTCCTATGGAACGATAGACCAAGATAAGGCTATTGCCCTTGGATGTACAAAATTAGATGGAGATGCTTGGTTAGCACAAGATGTAGACATACTTATTCCTGCAGCTCTTGAAAACCAGATTAATGCTGATAACTTTGATAATGTAAGTTCACAAGTAAAAATTCTTTGTGAAGCAGCTAATGGTCCTACTTCTCCAGATGTAGACCCACTTATTAAAGAAAGAGGTATTTATCTAATTCCTGATTTCTTATGTAATGCAGGTGGAGTAACTTGTAGTTACTTTGAACAAGTTCAAAACAACCAAAACTACTACTGGTCTAAAGAAGAAGTGTTTGAGAAGTTAGACTTCAAGATGACTAGAGCCTATCACGCAGTTCATGATTTGGCAGAAGAAGATAAGTTATATATGAGAGATGCTGCTTATGTAATAGCAATAAAGCGTGTTGCACAAGCTGTTACGCTCCGTGGTTGGGTATAAGCCAAAC
>CAZUDG010000015.1:3730-7348 GCA_964618775.1 uncultured Lachnospiraceae bacterium
GTACTCATACTTTTTTAATGAGTATATAGTAAGAGGAGGACATGAATAATGTTTTTCTTAAGATTTAGAAGCACTATTTAAAATCTACCTTCTTAATTACTTTTGAAACAAGTAAGAGAATTAAATATATTATACAAAAAACAAGACAGAATACGAATAGGAACAGAAGTCCACTATGGTCTAGCTTAAAGTAGTTATATATAGCTTTTATTAAAAACCCAGATATAGCAATTATAAGACTAGGTTTTGCTATAATATCTACGGCGTTTAATGGCGGGTGAATGTTTCTGTAGATTACGTAGTATTCAAATCCTGTTGTTAATAGTAAGCTTATTAATAGACTCAAAAAATACCCCGAGATACCATTTCTAGGTATTAGGAATAGGATTAACAAAATGCGAACAGATAGGCCAGAGACTGAAGATAAGAATGAAAGATGTACTTTATCTAGGCCATTTAATATACTACTTAAGGTGCTTCCTATATAAAGAAAGGGGCATAACCAGGCGAGTGTTGTTATGTACTGACCTGCCAAGCTATTGTTAAATATTATAGTACCTAATTCATTGCCAAATACAAGAAATATGCCAGTACTAAGAATTCCTATGAGCAAACTATATTTTATTGAAAGATTTGTGGTTCTTCTTATACTATTTGTGTTTTTTGTGGCTGTTGCTTCGGAGATAGTAGGTAATAGTAGTACTGACAAAGAGTTGGTTATTGTAGATGGGAACATAATAAAGGGTTTAGCCATAACGCTTACAACTCCATAGATACTTAAAGCATCAGGGTTACTTAAGCCATATTTTCTTAGCATGCTAGGGATAAGAACTGCTTCTACGCTAACTAAAATACTAATAATTAGGCGGTTTGATGTTAAAGGAAGGTTCATTTTTAGTATAGATTTTGTCATTTTATTTGTGGGGGTGGCCTTAATTGTGCTTCGTTTGGCATTATTTTTAATTTGTCTAGTATCATAAGTGATATTATAAGAAATGATATTATAAATAGTTGAAAAGATCTCACCAAGAACTAGGCCTACAACAGCCAAATCTACTGTGAGACTTAAATTTCCATTGCCAAAATACATGGCAAAAGCATATACTATAGAGACGCGAACTATTTGTTCTGCTAGTTGGGTCATAGCAGGAACGCTGGATTTAGTTAAACCATAATAGTAGCCATTAATGCAAGCGGTAATGCCACAAAAAGGAAAAACAATAGATAATATTTTAAGAGAAGAGGCAATTCTTGGTTCATATATTATATTTGAGGCAATATAATCTGCATTAATAAACACAATAAAAGATATTATAATAGCAACACTAACAGAAAAAAACAAACCAATACGAAGAACTTTAACTATGTTTTTGTAATTCTTTTTTCCTAATTCTAAGGCAACAAACCTAGATATAGTAGTTTGGATTCCTGTACCGTATATATTATAGCAAATACTATAAACGGGGAAAATCAGATGATATACACCTAACATTTCTGCCCCTAATATATTTGATAAAAATATTTTATAAACAAAACCTATTAACCTGGTTATTACTCCAACTATTGTTAATATAGCAGTGCCTTTTAAGAGTTTTCCTTTACTCATAAGTACTCCTGAGTTGTTATTACTTAAATATATTCGAAAAACTCTAAACAATAACTAAAATAAACTTGACAAAAATAAAGTCGGATGTTATTATATTTTATAGTAATTCCCACCAAACTACTAGGAATTGAATTGGTGGGATTTAAAATGAATAAATAGAGCATATACTATTGAATTTATAGATAACTAGTTGAGGTGGTTATATGAAGTTATCGACGAAAGGAAGATATGGTCTTAGGGCAGTTCTAGATATAGCAATCAACTCCAAGGAAGATGTAGTTCCACTTAGTGAGATTGCTTTAAGACAGGATATTTCTATAAGTTACTTGGAACAATTGATGTCAAAATTAAAAAAGGCAGGAGTTGTATCAAGTATACGAGGAGCCCAAGGGGGGTATAAATTAGGAAAAGACCCTGATAAACTATCAGTTGGAGAAATTCTACGAGCCCTTGAAGGAAGCTTGGACCCTGTTGATTGCGCAGTAATAACAGGTGAAGGAGACTCTTGCAATTCTTCAGATAATTGTGTAACTAAGCATGTATGGATGCGTATATCTAATAGCATTAATAATGCAGTAGATACATTAATGCTTTCAGAATTAATTGAAAAGAATGATGAAATCAATTTAAACTTTGACAATACACATGATAGTGAACAAGTTGGCAAATCAGATAAGATAAATTGTAGCAGTTAAATAAGACAATTTATGGGTTTGATTGGCTTTGATAGATTTGTGGATACAATAATCTAATAGTAAAAGAATAATAATTTAAAAAGTTGAATTAGAATCATTAATAATAAATAGGAGATGACACACATGGATAAGAGAATTTACATGGACAATGCAGCCACTACAAAAACGAGACCAGAAGTTGTAGAAGCAATGTTGCCATTTTTTACAGAGCAATATGGGAATCCTTCTAGTATTTATGAATTGGCTTCTCATAGCAAACATGCAGTAGATGATGCCAGACAAATTATAGCAGACTTTATTAATACAAGAGGTCAAGATATATATTTCACTGGTAGTGGAACAGAAGCTGACAATTGGGCTATAAAAGGAACAGCTGAAGCATACAAGTCTAAAGGGAATCATATTATTACTTCAAAAATCGAACATCATGCTGTAATTCACACATGTGAATGGCTTGAGAAAAATGGATTTGAAGTTACTTATATAGATGTAGATGAGAATGGTATAGTTAAGTTAGATGAGTTAAAAAAAGCTATTCGTCCAACAACTATTTTGATTTCAATTATGTTTGCTAATAATGAAATTGGGTCAATACAACCAATCAAAGAGATAGGCCAAATAGCAAAAGAAAACAAAGTTATTTTCCATACAGATGCAGTGCAAGCATTTGGTCAACTTCCTATAGATGTAGATGAACTTGGTATTGATATGCTAAGCTCAAGTGGACACAAGATACATGGACCTAAAGGTATAGGTTTTTTATATATTAGAAAAGGTTTAAAGATTAAATCTTATATTCATGGCGGAGCACAAGAAAGACGTCGTAGAGCTGGAACAGAGAATGTGCCAGCAATTGTTGGTTATGCAAAAGCAACTGAGATTGCAGCTAACACAAAAGAAGAGAGAATCAACAAACAAATAGAACTGAGAGAGTATTTAATTAAAAAAGTACTAAAAGAGATTCCATATGTGAGACTTAATGGCCATAGAACAAAGCGCTTACCTAACAATGCAAACTTTTCTTTCCAATTTATAGAGGGCGAATCTTTATTAATTATGCTAGATATGAAAGGAATCGCTGGCTCAAGTGGTTCGGCATGTACATCAGGCAGCTTAGACCCTTCCCATGTACTTTTAGCAATTGGATTACCCCATGAAATTGCTCATGGTTCACTTAGGCTTACAATCAGTGAAGAAAACACTAAAGAAGAAGTTGATTATGTAGTGGAAAACTTAAAAGACATAGTGGAAAGACTTCGTTCAATGTCACCCCTATACGAAGATTTTCTTAAAAAGAATAATATAAAAGTAGCAAAC
>CAZUDG010000015.1:7448-13050 GCA_964618775.1 uncultured Lachnospiraceae bacterium
AATGTCACCCCTATACGAAGATTTTCTTAAAAAGAATAATATAAAAGTAGCAAACCAATAAATAAATAGGGTACCTAAATAGGGTACCAGGTACCATTTAGAAAACAGCACAAAGCCTGTAATGGTAAGGATAAGGGAGAATTAATTGGTACCAGGTACCGTTACAAATTTACCGTTACATGATAATATATTATAGATTTGTTATATATTCTAGGAGGGAATAATATGTATAGTGATAAAGTTTTGGACCATTTTTCAAATCCTCGTAATATGGGAGAAATTGAAGGAGCAAGTGGAGTAGGAACAGTTGGTAACGCAAGATGTGGAGACATTATGCGTATGTATCTTGATATAGATGAAGATGGAATAATCCAAGATGTTAAGTTTAAAACTTTTGGTTGTGGTGCAGCGGTAGCAACAAGTAGCATGGCAACAGATTTAGTTAAAGGAAAAACTATAGAGGAAGCACTTAAGGTTTCTAATAAATCAGTAGCAGAAGCACTTGATGGTTTGCCTTCTTCAAAGATGCATTGTTCCTTATTGGCAGAAGAAGCTATTCATGCAGCCTTATGGGACTATGCAGAGAAACATGAACTTAAAATTGAAGGATTAGAAAAGCCAAAATCTGATATACATGAACATGATGAAGATGAAGAGGAATACTAGGAGGAACCAGATTGAGTAAAGAAAAAGTAGTTGTAGGCATGTCTGGTGGTGTAGATTCTTCAGTTGCAGCTTACTTACTTTTGAAAGCTGGTTATGATGTTGTTGGTGTCACTATGCAAATATGGCAAGATGAAGACCTAGAAATCCAGTCAGCAAAAGCTGGTTGTTGTGGCCTTAGTGCTGTAGATGATGCTAGAAGAGTATCAAACAAGTTGGGGATTCCTTATTATGTAATGAATTTCAAAGAAGAATTCAAGGATTCTGTTATTGACTATTTTGTAGAAGAATATCAAAAAGGAAACACGCCAAACCCTTGTATAGCCTGTAATAGATATGTTAAATGGGAGTCTTTGCTTGACAGATCTCTTGGTATAGGTGCAGATTATATAGCAACTGGCCATTATGCAAAGGTTATTCAACTTGATAATGGAAGATATACCCTTGAGAAATCTGTAACCTCTGAAAAAGACCAGACATATGCATTGTATAATTTAACACAAGATCAACTAGCACGCACATTAATGCCAGTTGGAGAGTATACTAAAGATGAAATACGAGAAATCGCAAAAGAAATTGATCTAAGAATTCACAATAAACCTGATAGTCAGGAAATATGTTTTATTCCAGATAATAACTATGCAAAGTTTATTACAGAATATACTAATGAAGAATCTAGGGAAGGCAATTTTGTAAATCCTGATGGTAAGGTTATTGGTAAACACAAAGGTATTATTAATTATACTATTGGACAAAGAAGAGGCCTAAACTTAAGTATGGGACATCCTGTCTTTGTTCTTGCTATAAGGCCTGAAACAAATGAAGTTGTCATTGGTAATTCAGATGAAGTATACAGCAGTAAATTGTTGGCAAACAAACTTAACTTTATGTCTATTCCAGACCTAGACGGAGAAATGGAAGTTACAGGTAAGATTCGTTACAGCCACAAGGGCTCTAAATGTAAGATTCGCAAAGTTGACCAAGATATAATTGAATGCGTATTTGATGAACCTCAACGTGCTATAACCCCAGGGCAAGCAGTGGTTTTCTATGATGGAGATATCGTAGTTGGTGGCGGCACAATTATGCGTAATGAATAAACTTATAAAAGATGATAAAATTTTCAAGAACATAAGAGACAATAAGAGAGGGGATATCAGTTTGTGCTGATGTCCCCTCTCTTATGCGCCCATTACGAGCTTTATCCTGTAACCAGGGAAATTCCAGCTCTTTGTTTTCTTGCTTTCTATATGGTTAAGTTTTATTTAATCTCTTCTATTCCTCTAATATCAGAACTTGCTACAGTAGATTTGTAAGTCTGATATGTAACAAATCCAGGTTTACCTCCCCTAGGCTTATTAAGATGCTTTTTTTGTGTATAATCTATCTCAGCCTTACCACTATCACGGCCTTTTGAGTAATGAGCGGCAAGTCTTGCAGCCTCCTCGAAAGTTTTCTCAGGAAGCTCATGGGCATTTGACTTTACAATTATGTGAGAGCCTGGTATTTCTTTAGTATGAAACCACCAATCATCACTAGATGCAAGCTTAAATGTCAAGTCATCATTTTGATAATTGTTTTTACCAACATACATGTGAATGCCGTCTGAAGAAACATAATGATAAGGATTACTTTTAACAATTTTTTGTTTTTTGTTTTTCTTGCCCTGGATTCTTCGCCTTACATAACCAAAATCCATAAGCTCTTCCCTGATCCCATGTAAATCAGCCTCAGTAGTTGCCATTTCTAAATATGTTTTAATAGAATCAAGGTGTTCAAGTTCTTTTTTTGTATCCTTAATTTTAATTGTTAAAGTTTCATAAGTTCTCTTTAATTTGTTATATTTGGTAAAATATTTCTGTGCATTTTCAGCCATGGTTAGGTGTGGATTAAGAGGGATTTCTACTTCCTCACCATTATAATAGTTTGTTGCACTAAACTTTTTATCCTTTGGGTCCACATTATAGCCGTAGGTATTTATTAACTCACCATATATACGAAAATCCTCTCGTTTTTTAGTATCACCATATTGTTTTAACTGTAAATCTAGTTTCTTAGAGGTTCGTTCTATTGCATTTGAAACGACTTTTCTAAGGTTAGCTGATTTTTGATGTATTGTATTAGTGTTGATTTTTGAAACATAAAAGGTCTCTAGCACTTCAGAAATTGAAGTAAATTCTTTTATTTGGCTATCTTCGTATAAACCAAGTCTAAAGCAAGAAAATTCATGGGGTTTTTCATTTTTGTAAATTATATTAGATGTATAATCTTTACTTTCAACCTGGCCTACCAGGTTCTGGAAACTTTCATACAAAGACGACTGTTCCTCACCAGAGAGTTCATTTGCTGACTTGGAGGAGTCTATATCTGCCCTGTAGCATAGTTCATTAGCCATTAATGGGCTAAACCCAGTAAGAGATGTATAAAGGCTTTTAAACAATGGTAGGGGCTTATTTAGAACATTTTCATTAAAATCTTCATTGTTTAATGAAAGTGGATCAATTTTTCTTATTTCTTCTGGTTGAAAATACTTTCTTCCAGGCAAAACTTCTCTTATTGAACTAACTGCATGGGAAACTCGTTTAATACTATCAAGAATAGTATCTTCCTCATTACAAAAGATTATATTACTATGTCTCCCCATTAATTCAATAATTAAGAATTTATAACTTAAATCTCCAAGCTCGTCGTAATGTTCTATTTTTATTCTAATAATACGTTCCAAACCTGCTTGCTTAATGCTAATGATACGAGCATTATTCAAGTGCTTTCGCAACAACATACAAAATGCTGGAGGATTTTGGGGATTATCCTTGTTCTCATTAGTTAAGGAAACTAAAGGAATAGTAGCATTAGCAGATAAAAATAATTTATAATTTTTTCTATTATTATTTATTTGAAGTATAAGTTCTTCTTTTTCGGGTTGATATATTTTATTAATTCGACCATTTACTAATTCATTATTTAATTCATGTACTAAATTCGATATTACAAAACCATCTAAAGCCATAGTTATTCTCCTTAATTAGATTTATTCTTTAGTATACCACTCAGCTTTTAACAAGGCAAATACCCATAGCAATAGCATTTTTAAAACATCTATTGTTGGTTGACTTGTTAGCACTTTTACATTATAATTAGATGATGCAGTTTTATCAATTGTTTTCACTTTAATTTATATAAATTTTGTTTGAAATGTTAATCAATAATTAATTTTAAATTAAAATGAAGTTTGATAGAGAAAGTAGAGTATATATGATTAAGAGCATGACCGGTTTTGGAAGATGGGAACATTCCAGTGAAGAGAGAAAAATTATTATTGAAATTAAAGCCGTCAATCATAGATATTGTGATATTAATGTTAGGCTACCAAAGAAGTTCTTCTATCTAGAACCTAAAATTAGCAATTTAATAAAGCAATATGTTCAAAGAGGTAAAATTGATGTATTTATTACTTATACTGAATATATTAATAGTAGTCTAAGTGTCAAGTACAATGAGGACCTTGCAGCTGAATATTTGAATATATTTGACCAAATGAAAGAGAAATTTAATCTTGATAATGATATTAAAGTTTCTTCTTTATCCCGTTATCCTGAAGTCTTAACATTAGAAGAACAGTCTAATAGTGAAGATGAAATTTGGCCTATCTTGGAAGAGGTTGTAAGCTTTGCTACAAAGAATCTTGTAGAATCAAGAAGTCTAGAAGGCAAGAATCTTAAGTATGATATGCTCTTAAAATTAGAGGATATGGATAAGTATTCATCCTTTATAGAAGAAAAATCTCCTCAAATCGTAGAGGAACACTATAATAATCTCAAGGCTAAGGTTGAAGAATTATTAGGTGACACCCAAATCGAGGAAAGTATATTGGCAACAGAAGTTGCAACATTTGCTGATAAAGTATGTGTTGACGAAGAGATTGTAAGGCTAAACAGTCATATTACTAATATGAGGGATACTCTTAATAATGATAGTGGTGATAATGGAGTTGGTAGAAAGCTTGATTTTATTGCCCAAGAAATGAATAGAGAAGCGAATACAATTCTCTCTAAGGTTAATGATATAGAAGTAACAAATGTTGCTATTGAACTTAAAACAGTAGTTGAAAAAGTCAGGGAACAAATTCAAAATATTGAATAGGAAAAGGTGATAAGGTGAATCGTCTTATTAATATTGGGTTTGGTAATGTTGTTAATTCTAACAGGATATTAGGAGTTATAAGTCCTAATGCAGCACCAGTTAAAAGAATGGTGCAAAATTCTAAGGATGAAGGAACTGCTATTGATGCAACATGTGGAAGAAAAACAAAGGCAGTAATAGTTATGGATACAGGACATTTGTTTTTGTCTGCCTTGCTCCCAGAAACAATTTTACATAGGGTCAATTCCTATGAAGACCCAATTACATCTAATGATTAATATAGAATTAAAACAGATGAAAGGAGTGTATATATGTTACGCCCATCATACACAGATTTAATGCAAATCGTTAATAGTGAAACAGGACCAGGTGAAGATCCTGTTGTTACAAGTCGTTATTCAATAGTTCATGCAACGGCTAAGCGAGCAAGACAACTATTAAACGGTGCAGAGCCCCTTTTAGATACAGGGTCGAATAAGCCGCTTTCTATAGCTGTAGATGAATTTTCACAATCAAGAGTTAGGATAATAATTGAAGAAGAAAACTAAAGGATAAAAGAATATAAAACTGTTGCAACTGTATATAAATTGAACTTTAACTGTTATAAGCCTTTATAACAATTAAAGTAAATTTGTTGTTTGCAACAGTTTTTAAGATAGTAGCTAGTTTACTTTATTATAGTTTATAGGAACTTAATCTTTAGCATTGTGACCTTAAAATCGTAATTATTACATATAGAACGTTTCAACTATTGACAATTAAGCTGCTATATAGAGACAAGGAGATTATCATGAAT
>CAZUDG010000015.1:13150-19765 GCA_964618775.1 uncultured Lachnospiraceae bacterium
GTTTCAACTATTGACAATTAAGCTGCTATATAGAGACAAGGAGATTATCATGAATAACGAACCTCAACTCCCTCCAGAATATAAGTTCGAACAAGCTGAAGATAATATAAAAAACCAAGAAAGCTCTAATTCCACAGATGATGAGAATGGAAATGGCAGAATTAATATATTTAGAGAAATAATAGAAATGATAGTCTATTTCTTAGTTATATTAATACTTTTTATGTTGCTTCAAAAATATGTTGTACAACATATTGAAGTGAATGGGAGATCTATGGAGAATACTCTATATAATGAAGATCATTTAATATTAGAAAAAGTATCATATCATTTTGACGAACCTCTAAGATTTGATATTGTAGTATTTCGTCCCTTTGATACAAAAGTCCAAAGAAACACCTATTATATCAAAAGAATAATAGGCATGCCAGGTGAAAGCGTACGAATTAGTGATGGACAGATTTATATAAATGATGAAGTTTTGCAAGAAGATTTCGGTAACACAGACATTATGCATGCTGGGATTGCCAGTGATGAAATTACATTAAAAGATGATGAGTATTTTCTATTAGGAGATAACCGTAATAATAGCACCGATAGTAGAGCAGCAGAAATAGGCCCAGTTGCTAAAGAGGCGATTATAGGTCGTGCCTGGGCTAGGATATGGCCGATTAAAAATATGGAAATACTTGATCATGATTAAAATTGAATGGTGAAGTAAACAAATGAAAGCAAAAGATAGAGAAGAACAAAGCTTAGGATCATTTATTGGTGAGTTGGTCTTATATATAGTTTTAATAATATTAATAACAAATCTTTTTTCTGACCATGTATTGCAAAGAACCATTGTAGAAGGATGGTCAATGGAGAATAGTCTATATGAGGGAGATAATTTGTTTGTAGAGAAATTATCCTACCGTTATGGAGAGATTAATCGTTTTGATATAATAGCATTTTATCCAAATGGAAAAGGCACAGAAGATTATTACATCAAACGTGTAATTGGATTACCAGGAGAACATGTGCAGATTGATAATGATCAAATCTATATCAACGGAATACTTTTAGAAGAAGATTATGGAAAGACTGATAGTATGGGACATTCTGGAATAGCAAGTGAAGGAATTGATTTACCAGACAATGAGTATTTTGTTTTAGGAGATAACCGTCTTGAAAGTTTAGATAGTAGATATGAAGAGATTGGATTAGTTGAATATAATGAAATTGAAGGAAAAGCATTTGTGCGAATATGGCCCTTAAATAAAATAGGCACAATTGATTAATTATATTGTATTTAGATAATAAATTTTTTATTGTATTGGAGGAATATATGAAATTATCAGAATTACTGGAGAATACTAATTTTATATGTGAGCAAGGGGAAATAGACATCGATATAGAGAGTCTAGTTTATGATTCAAGAAAGGTTACAAAAGATTCTGTGTTTGTGTGTATTTCAGGAATGATTCGCGATGGTCATTCATTTGCTAATGCGGCAGCTATTAATGGGGCAGTGGCAATTATAGTAGAAAAAGATATAGAGCCTATTGATAATGTCACGATTATAAGGGTTGATGACTCAAGAGTTACTCTTGCAAACATGTCAGCTGTCTATTTTAATCATCCAGCTAGAGAATTAACAACAATAGGTATAACTGGAACTAAAGGAAAAACAACAGTTACATATATGGTTAAATCTATTTTAGAGGGTGCAGGAATAAAAACAGGCCTAATAGGAACTATTGAGACTGTTATAGGAAAAGAAGTGACACCTGCTGATAATACAACGCCAGAATCCTATGTAATCCAAGAATATTTTAGAAACATGGTTGATGCTGGCTGCAAATGTGTAGTTATGGAAGTATCTTCCCAGGGATTAATGATGAACAGGGTGGACGGATTCACCTTTGACTATGGAGTTTTTACCAATATTGAACCAGACCATATAGGTCCAACAGAACACAAGGATTTTGATGATTATCTTAAAGCTAAGAGTTTGTTATTTAAAAAATGTAAGTTAGGTATAGTCAATATAGATGATAAACATATAGAAGACATCTTAAAAGATCACACCTGTGAAATTGAAACATTTGGGATTGAATCTGATGGAGACCTAAAAGTTGACAATGTGGACCTACACATAAATGATGGTAATCTTGGTATAAACTTTGATGTAGGGGGGATATTAGAAGGATCTTTCCATCTTAATATTCCTGGCCGTTTTAGCGTATATAATGCCTTAACATCAATTGCTATAAGCAGGCATTTTGATATACCAATAGAAACAATGAAAGAAAGTCTCGAGAACATTAGAATAAAAGGAAGATTAGAACCTATTAATATTTCTAAAAATTTCACCTTAATTATAGATTATGCTCATAACGCCATGAGTCTTGAAAGCTTGTTATCCACTTTAAAAGAGTATAAACCTAATAGACTTGTATGTTTGTTTGGATGTGGAGGTAATCGTTCAAAACTCAGAAGATATGAAATGGGCGAGATTTCCTCTAAACTCGCTGACTTAACTATCGTGACATCAGATAATCCAAGGTTTGAAAAACCAGAGGAGATTATTGATGATATATTAGTTGGTATAAAAAAAGGAAAAGGTGACTATGAATCAATAGTTGACCGTAAAGAAGCAATTAGATTTGCTATTGAACAAGCCCAAGTTGGTGATTTAATAGTCCTTGCTGGAAAAGGCCATGAAAGTTACCAAGAAATCGAAGGAATTAAATATAACATGGATGAAAGAAATTTAATCAAGAGAATTATCAAGGAAATGGAAGAAGAGGGAATTGAAATTATCTAATTCTATAATTGTTATATTATTTAATATAGCTTAGTTAATTCGCTAATAGTTAATATTTGCTTATCCAGGAGAGACCATTATGAAAGAGATTAAAATAGCAGAAATAGCCAAGGCAGTTAAAGGAACAATAATATCAGGCAATCCAGATACCATTATATCCTCTGTACGTACTAACTCTAAAGATATAAGTGAAGGAGCCTTATTTGTTCCAATAATAGGTGAACGTGTAGATGGTCATGATTTTATTGAGGGTGCTTATAAGAATGGAGCATTAGCTTGTTTTAGCTCAAGAGATGACATAAATGTAGATGGCCTTGTTTGTATAAAGGTAGGAGATACCTTACAGGCCTTACAAGATTTTGCTACTTATTATCGTAATCAGTTCACACTTCCTATTATAGGTATAACAGGAAGTGTAGGAAAAACTACTACAAAAGAGATAGTCTCTAGTGCTCTTTCAACCAGATATAAGGTTATTAAAACAGCAGGTAATATGAATAGCCAAGTCGGCCTTCCTCTTATGATGTTCCATATAGAAGATAAACATGAAATAGCTGTTATAGAAATGGGTATTAGTGAAGAAGGAGAAATGGACAAATTAGTAAGTATAGCCCAGCCTGATGTGGCAATAGTTACTAATATTGGAGTTTCACATATAGGTATATTAAAAACCAAAGAAAATATTAGAAAAGAAAAGCTTAATATTATAAATGAATTCCATAATGAGTCTTGTCTTTTTGTTAATGGCAATGATCCCATGCTTATGGAACTAAGTGAATATTCTAGAAGTATTAAAGACAATAAAAGTCCACAAAAATATGGTAAAATAGACTTAAGTGATATTGCAGTCTCTAGATTGGAACAAGCCCAAGTGAAAACATTTGGAATATCTAGTAAGTGTGACTACTTTGCAGAGAATATTAAAGTGGTTGATGGAAGTACTTATTTTACATTAATTAATGTTAATAATGAATCAAAGGAAGATATTATCTTAAATGTACTTGGTGACCATAATATTAACAATGCTTTATGTGCCCTAGCGGTTTCAGAGCATTATAATATTCCTAATAAGATAGCTAAGAGGGGCTTAGAAGAATATAGACCTATAGCCATGAGAGGCGAGATTAAAAAGTCAGGTGGTTTAACAATTGTTGATGACACATATAACGCTAGCCCTGACTCAATGAAAAGTGGTATAGATATCTTATTATCCTTAACAGGGGTAGAACGTAGAATAGCTGTTCTAGCAGATGTATTAGAACTTGGAGATGTTTCACATCAGTGTCATTATGATGTTGGTAAATACCTAATAGACAAGGATGTTGATGAGTTAATAACAATTGGTAAAGAAGCTGTACATATTGCCAAGGCAGTTGAAGATGGTAGCAGTACTATAATAACCCATTCATTTTATAATAATAGTGAGGCTAACAAGTACTTAAAAGGGATAGTAAAAGATGGAGACTCCTTCTTGGTCAAAGGATCAAGGGGAATGAAGACAGAAGAAATTGTCGATTTCTTGCTTTCAATAGATGGTAGAGATGCTTAAGAAAGGCATGATATTAGATGAGTAATATATATGCGGATGTAATTATTGACATATCCCATGATAGCTTAGATAAAACATATCAATATTATATCCCAAAGGAACTTGAACAAGAGCTTATGATTGGCTCTATGGTTGAGGTTTCTTTTGGAAGAGGTAATAGAATAATTAATGGTTATGTAATTGGCACATCTTACCAAGCCAAGTGGGATGTGGACAAGATAAAGCCGATTAAATCGGTTGTTAGTGATGCTCTTGTAATAGAAGGTCACCTTATACAATTAGCATATTGGATGAAGGTTACCTTTGGTTCTACTATGAATGAAGCCCTTAAGACGGTTATTCCAGTAAAAAAGGAAGTTAAACCAAAGCTTGAAAAAACAGTAAGATTGCTTTTAACAAAAGAAAAGGCAGAAGAATATCTAGAGCACTGTATACAAAAAAACTATCAAGCTAGAGTACGATTATTAGAAGCAATTATTGAATCTGGGCAATTAGATTATAAATATGTTACAGGCAAGCTCAAAATTTCCCACTCAACCCTTAAAGGCTTGCAAGAACAAAAGGTAATAATTATAGATGAAAAAACCATCTATAGAAACCCTTTAATAAATAAGCCTATTAATGAAAAAAATATAAACTTAACTAATAAACAACAATTTATTATAGATGATTTTACCCATGAGTATAATAAGGGAGACCGTGGAACGTATTTAATACATGGAGTAACAGGAAGTGGCAAAACAGAAGTATATATCAATATTATGTCTAATGTAATAAAACAAGGCAAGCAAGTAATAATGCTAATCCCTGAAATAGCTCTTACATATCAAACTGTTTCTCGTTTTTATCAGTATTTTGGTAATCGAGTGTCTATTATGAATTCTAAATTATCTCAAGGCGAAAGATATGACCAATATTTAAGAATGAGAAACGGTGAAGTAGATATTATTGTTGGTCCCCGTTCTGCTTTATTTGCACCCTTTAACAATCTAGGTCTTATTATTATAGATGAAGAACATGAAGATAGCTATAAATCAGACAATCCACCCAAATATGACACCATAGCTGTTGCCAAAAAAAGGGCAAGCCTTACTAATTCAAGTGTAATTCTTGGTTCAGCAACACCATCTATAGGCACTTATAAGAATGCTCTAGAGGGTAAGTATAAACTATATAAGCTTCAAGATAGAGTTGGCGGTGGAAAGTTACCTAATGTTAATGTTGTTGATTTAAGGGAAGAATTAAAAGATAAGAACACATCAATGTTTTCCAGAAAGTTGTTTTCATATATAGAAGATAGATTGAAAAAAGGCCAACAAATAATTTTGTTCCTTAATAGAAGGGGTTACTCAGGATTTGTATCTTGTAGATCTTGTGGCCATGTAATGAAATGTCCCCATTGTGATATTTCCCTTACTTCTCATAATGATGGTAGGCTTTTATGTCATTACTGTGGTTATAAAGAACCAATGCCAAAATCATGTCCATCTTGTGGTTCGAAATTCATTGCAGCTTTTGGTACTGGAACCCAAAAAGTTGAGGCCTACGTTAAGAAAGCATTTCCAGGTGCAAGAACTTTGCGAATGGATGGGGATACAACAAGAAGGAAGAACTCCCATCAAGATATACTAACAAGATTTGCTAAAGGTCAAGCGGATATATTAATTGGCACTCAAATGATTATTAAAGGTCATGATTTCCCTAAAGTAACCTTAGTTGGTATCTTAGCAGCAGATCTTTCTCTACATGCAGGGAATTATATGGCGGCAGAAAAAACATTTCAATTACTAGTACAAGCATCTGGAAGAGCAGGAAGAGGAAGCTTGCCAGGAGAAGTTGTAATTCAAACATATAACCCAGAACATTATAGCGTTCAAACAGCTAGCAATGGAGATTATGAAGAGTTTTACAAACAAGAGATTGAATATAGGAAGTTACTTAAGTATCCACCTATAGCTAACATACTAGCGATATTAGTAACATCAGAAGATGAAGAAAAAGCCGAAAGAGCATCTAAACTTATAGAAGGTGCATCTAAGGAATGGGAAAATAAAAACAACAAAGACAACATATCTCAGATAATAGGCCCAGCCCCAGCTAGACTAGCGAAAGCCAAAGATGTCTATAGATATGTAATCTATATAAAACAAGATAGTTATGATCATTTAATTAAACTAAAAGATTATTTGGAAGGATATATTAATTATTCAGAGTATATGAAGGATTGTAATACTCAGTTTGATTTTAACCCGAT
>CAZUDG010000015.1:19865-27633 GCA_964618775.1 uncultured Lachnospiraceae bacterium
GAACCAAAAATGAACCAAAAGTTTTAATGGAAGGAATGATAATAATGGCAATTAGAAATATTAGAGTAATTGGAGATAGTATTTTAGAAAAAAAATCAAAGCCAATAGATAAAGTTACACCTAGGACTGAAACCTTAATTAAAGATATGCTTGATACAATGTATGATGCATATGGAGTGGGTCTGGCAGCACCACAAGTTGGAATTTTAAAAAGAATAGTTGTAATTGATGTGTCACCAGAAGGTGATGACCCACTTATACTGATTAATCCAGAAGTTGTTGAAACTAGTGGCGAACAAGTTGGTTTTGAAGGTTGTCTAAGTGTGCCAGGTAAGACAGGTACAGTTAAGAGACCTAACTATGTAAAAGTTAAAGCTTTTGATGAGAATATGGAAGAAATAATTGTTGAAGGGGAAGAACTTCTTGCAAGAGCCCTAGTTCATGAAATAGACCATTTAAATGGAGAACTTTATGTAGATAAAGTTATAGGTGAATTACAATTTGTAGAAGAAGACACTGAAATATCAGAAGCAGAATTAGAAGCAGAAGCAAAAACATTTAAAGTAACAGGACCGGGCGCTTCTCAAATAAAACAGACCGAAAATTCATCTGCTAAAGATAAGGAGGAAGCTTAATGAATATAATATTTATGGGGACACCTGACCTTGCAGCTACAATTTTAGATAAGCTAATAGACTCAGCCCATAACATTCTTGCTGTAGTTACTCAACCTGATAGACCAAAAGGTAGAGGTAAGAAGCTTAAAGTTAATCCAGTAAAGCAAATTGCACTAGATAAAGAAATTCCTATTCTTCAACCAAAGAAAGCAAAAGAAGAAGATTTTATAAAAAAACTTGAAGAATATAATCCTGATATAATAGTAGTTGCAGCCTATGGACAGATTTTACCAAAGTCAATATTAGATCTACCAAAGCACGGTTGTATCAATGTTCATACATCTCTTTTGCCTAAATACAGGGGCGCCTCACCAATTCAATGGGCGATTATGAATGGTGATGAGAAAACGGGTGTAACAATTATGGATATGGATGTTGGCCTAGACACTGGAGATATTATAATTCAAAGAGACGTTTTTCTTGATGATAATGAAACTGCAGATACACTCCATGATAAGTTAGCGATTTGTGGAGGAGATTTATTAGTAGAAGCCCTAGATTTAATTGAAGATGGTAAAGCAGAGAGAATAAAACAAGATGAAACAAATGCTTCCTATGTTGGAACAATTGATAAATCACTAGGTAATATTGATTTTTCAATGCCAGCTATTGAAATTGAAAGGCGAATTAGAGGATTAAATCCTTGGCCAAGTGCATATACATTTTTGAATGGACAAAATCTAAAAGTTTGGGAAGCTGATGTTATAAATGATAAGCAAGTTTCTAGTGAACAAGAAAAGACTGGCGAAGAACAAATCCCTGGACAAGTAATAGAGATTTTAGATGATAGTCTACTTGTTAAAACAGGAGATGGATATTTAAAGATATGTGAAATTCAATTAGCAGGAAAAAAGAGAATGAAAGTAGAAGATTTTCTTAGAGGAAACCCTATTTTATCAGGAACAATTCTAGGAAAACAATAGATTGATGTGGTCATCTTTATTGATCAATTACGGAAAGGAGCATTATATGCCTATTGGTATGTTTTATGACCCAACTTATATATTGGTAATCATAGGTGTAATCATTACACTTGTAGCTTCAACTAGAGTAAAAAGTACATTTAACAAATACTCTGGAATTAGAAGTTTGTCTGGAATAACTGGTGCTAGAGCAGCAGCAATGTTACTGGAAAGCCAAGGGATTTATGATGTAAAAATTGAACATGTCAGAGGTGAATTGTCTGACCATTTTGACCCAAGAAACAAAGTTTTAAGATTATCTGATACAGTGTATGGAAGTACATCAGTTGCGGCACTTGGAGTCGCTGCCCATGAATGTGGACATGCGGTGCAACATGATAAGGGATATGCACCTCTTAAGATAAGAACGGCATTAGTGCCTGTAGTTAATTTTGGATCACGACTATCTTGGCCGATAATTTTACTTGGAGTATTATTTGGACTTAATGAAAACTTTATAAATATAGGAATTGCACTATTTTCTATGGGAGTTTTATTTCAACTAGTTACCCTTCCAGTAGAATTTAATGCATCTAATAGAGCTATGAATATGTTAGAAAGTAATGGCATTCTTCGTGGTGATGAAGTTAGGCATGCAAAAAAAGTATTAAATGCAGCAGCCCTAACTTATGTAGCAGGAGCAGCAGCATCCTTGCTCCAACTATTAAGACTCTTCCTATTATTTGGTAGAAGACGTGACTAAAAACAGGCCCCGTAAAAACCCTAGAGAAATTGCCCTAGACATAATTATGGATATTACGGAGAATAAAGATAATAATTCTAGGTTTAGTCATATAGTAATCAATAATACATTAAAAGAACATGACTATTTAGAAAAACAAGATCGAGCTTTTATCACAAGGATATGTGAAGGAAGCTTAGAGAGAATAATTACTATAGATTATATAATAAATCAATACTCAAAATTAAAAGTTAAAAAAATGAAACCACTTATTCGGAGCCTATTACGTATTAGTGTGTATCAGATAAAATACATGGATAGATCACCTGACTTTGCAATATGTAACGAAGCAGTTAAAATTGCAAAAAAAAGAGGCTTTAAAAATTTGAGTGGTTTTATTAATGGTATACTTCGCAATATTATTAGAAGTCCAGAAAAGGTGATTTTTCCTGATGAACAAAAAAATAGAGACTTATACTTAAGTGTAAAATACTCAGCCCCTCAGTGGATGGTCAAACAATTTATTAAACAATATGATTACCCTACTGCTAAGGCAATGCTAGAGGATTCCTTAAAGGAAAAGCCCACATCTATTAGATGCAATTTAAATAAAACATCAATAGAAAATTTGAAAACCCAGTTAAAAGATAAGGGTGTCAAGGTAGCAGATGGATCATATTTGCCTTATGCCTTAAAAATCTCCCAATATGATAGCATTGACCAATTAGAAACTTTTCAAAAAGGATACTTTAGTGTGCAAGATGAAAGTTCTATGCTAGTATCCGAAATAGCAAAACCAGATATAGAAGCTAAAGCTGCTTTGGTTGTTGATACTTGTGCAGCACCAGGGGGCAAGTCAACCCATATTGCTGAAAAACTAGACAAGATAGGACAAATATTATCAAGGGACTTATCTAATAAAAAGGTTGATTTAATAGCAGAAAATGCCCATCGACTTGGATTAAAAAATCTTATTACACAAGTTTTTGATGCTACGAAATTGGATGAGAGTATAATTGATAAAGCTGATATAGTTATAGCTGATGTGCCCTGTTCAGGCCTTGGAGTAATCGCAAAGAAGCCTGATATTAAGTACAATATGAGCGAGAACCAACAAAAGGAACTAGTAATATTACAAAGACGCATATTAGAAACAGTCCATAAATATGTAAAACCAGGTGGTACATTAATTTATTCTACCTGTACTGTTAACAAAGATGAAAATATAGGAAATGTAGAGTGGTTTTTAGAACATTTCCAATTTAAATTAGAAAGTATAGATCAATTTTTGCATGACAAGTTAAAAAGTGAGACGACAAAAGAAGGCTATCTTACATTACTTCCAGGAGTTCATGAAAGTGACGGTTTCTTTATAGCAAGGTTGAAACGTGAACCGAACTAAACATAGCTTGACAAATTGCATATTGTTCATATAAAATGAGGTTATTGCACATGGATAAAATTGACATAAAATCTTTGGACTTAAAGGAATTAGAGGATTTTTTACTAGAACTTGATGTTAAAAAATTTAGAGGCAAACAAATATTTGATTGGCTTCATAATAAATTAGTCAGCCAGATTGATGATATGACAAACTTATCAAAGGATCTTAGGAAAGAGCTTAGTGATAAGTTTTATGTTAATAATATAGAATTAATAGAAAAAATTGAGAACTCTGCTCAAGATACAAGCAAGTATCTTTTTAAGTTATACGATGGAACCGTAGTTGAGAGCGTGTTAATGAAGTACAAACATGGTAGCAGTGTTTGTATATCATCTCAGGTAGGATGTAAGATGGGATGTAAGTTTTGTGCATCTACAATTGGAGGTTTAGAAAGAAACCTAACCCCTTCAGAAATGTTATCACAAGTATATGAGATTCAAAAGGATTCAGAAGAGCGAATATCAAATGTAGTTGTTATGGGAACTGGAGAACCTCTAGATAATTATGATAATTTATTAAAGTTTCTTGGAATTATTACCCATGAACAGGGATTAAATATAAGCGGACGTAATATTACGGTATCAACTTGTGGCCTTGTAGATAGGATATATAAACTAGCAGATGAAAAACTACAAATCACACTAGCCATTTCTCTACATGCTCCAAATGATGAACTTCGAAAAGAAATCATGCCTATTGCAAATAAACATAGCATAGATGAAATCCTAGAAGCTTGCAAATATTATTTTAAAACAACAGGTAGAAGAATTACTTTTGAATATAGTTTAATTGATGGTGTTAATGATTTAGATAAATATGCCTATGAACTTGCAAAGAGAATTAGGCACATTAATTGTCATGTGAATCTTATACCAATTAATTCAATAAAAGAGCGAGAATACAAGCATTCTAAATCTGGGCAAGTTTTGAAGTTTAAAAATATACTTGAAAAATATACAATTAATGTTACTATAAGAAGAGAAATGGGCACAGATATAGATGCGGCTTGTGGACAATTGAGAAAAAGATATGTAGATGGAGTTACAAAATAGAGCTATCAGGGGGGTGTTTTTGTTGGAGTCCATATCTATTACTGACAGAGGAATGAAGAGGGAGATCAATCAAGATTTTGTATTTGAATCAGAAGAGCCTATTGGTAAGTTGCCTAATTTATTTGTTTTAGCAGATGGAATGGGTGGTCATAAGGCTGGCGAGTATGCCTCTCAATATAGTGTAAGTACATTTATAGATAGTATTAGAAAAACCACAAGTGATTTGCCTATTGCCATTATCGATAAGGCTATCAAGGATACAAATATGGCTATTGTTGAAAAAGCAAATAGTAATGAAGAACTAAAAGGAATGGGAACCACATTTGTAGTTGCAACCATTTGCGATGACCAGCTATATGTTGCTAATGTAGGAGACAGTAGATTATATATTATAGGCAATGACATTAAACAGGTAACAAAGGACCATTCTCTGGTTGAAGAGATGGTGGCTGAAGGCAAAATAGAAAGACGTGATACCCGATCACACCCCAACAAACATATAATTACGAGGGCAATTGGAGTTAATAATGAAATCACCCCAGATTTCTTTGAAGTAACCCTTAGAGAAGATGAAGTTATATTAATGTGTTCAGATGGATTATCCAACATGTTAAATGATCAAGAAATATTAGATATTGTTCTTAATAATATAGATGATTTAGATAAAGTCGTAGAAAAATTAGTTGACGAAGCTAATGAACATGGCGGTAAAGACAATATTTCTATAATAATCGTAAAATTGTAAAGAGGTGAAAGATAATGTTAAATCCAGGTACTATTATTAACGAACGATATGAGATAATTGAAAAAGTTGGATCTGGCGGCATGGCAGATGTATATAAAGCAAAGTGCCACAAATTAAACCGATACGTAGCTGTTAAAGTATTAAAATCTGAATTTAGTGATGATAAAAATTTTGTCCATAAATTCAGGGAAGAAGCACAGGCATGTGCAGGTTTATCCCATCCTAATATAGTAAATATATATGACGTTGGAGATGAAGATGACATTCATTTCATTGTTATGGAATTAGTTGAAGGGATTACTTTAAAGCAGTATGTAGAAAGAAAAGGCAAACTAGAAGTAAAAGAGGCTGTAGGAATCTCAATACAAATAGCTAAAGGTATGGAAGCAGCCCATATGAATAATATCGTTCACCGTGACATCAAGCCTCAAAACATAATTATTTCAAAAGAAGGAAAAGTTAAAGTAACAGATTTCGGTATTGCAAAGGCTATGAACTCTAATACAGTTCATGCAGATGCTATGGGATCTGTACATTACTTATCGCCAGAGCAAGCTAGAGGAGGCTATTCTGATAAAAAAAGTGATATCTATTCACTAGGAGTAACTTTATATGAAATGTTATCTGGAAGAGTACCATTTGTAGGTGATAACAATGTGTCTGTTGCACTTTTGCATATTCAAAGTGAGCCAATTCCCCTTAGGGAGCTTGACCCTGAAATACCAGTAAGTGTTGAGCGTATAGTACAAAGATGTATGCAAAAAAAGCCAGAAAGAAGATATTTAACAGCAACAGAATTAATAGATGATTTAAGGAAATCAATAGATGATCCTTATGGCGATTTTGTAGTTATACCAATGACACCAGATTTGGATTCACCAACTATAACTATGTCTGATGAAGAACTAAAGTTTATTAAGAATGCATCCAGTAACCCAGCTTATATTAATGGAGAACATAATAATATGGACTTTGAAGATGATAAAGACTTTTATGATGATGAATATGACGAATATGACGAAGACGAATATGATGAAGATTTCATAGAAGAAGATGCAGACGTAGTAGACCCTAGAATGGAAAAGGTTGTACTAATTGGAACCGTTGTGGCAGCTATAATTGCGGCTTTAGTTGTATTATTTTTAATACTAAAATTCTTCAATCTGTTTCCAGGAGGCAAAGAAGAACCAGGCAATGATGTTGAAATAACAATTACACCAGAAGCCACAGATGAAATATCCCCTTCGCCAGAAGCCTTAGAGACTTTCGATATGCCTTATGTACTTAATTTAACATATGATGATGCAATTAGACAAATAGAACTTAAGTCAGAAGATATAGATGTTACATCAACAGAAGATTATTCTGACACAGTTGCTGAAGGCTTAATTATGGAGCAATATCCAAGTGAAGGTACTGAAATTACTAGCGAAACACAGGTACGTTTAGTTGTAAGTGTAGGACAAGAATCATTCCCACTTCCTAATGTAACCAATTATGGTGACCAACAAGCCTACACTGTGCTAGGCGATGCAGGACTAAATGTTGTTCGTGATTATAGAAGTGATTCTGACATAGCTGAAGGTAAGGTTATTGAAACTATACCACCTAGTAATTCATTAGTAATTAAAGGTGAAACTGTAACCGTAATTATAAGTACAGGACCAGACATTGTTTATGTAGATGTTCCACTAGTAGTTGGAAGAAACGAATCAACTGCTCGTAGTATGATAGAGGCAAGTGGCTTATCAATGGGTACTAGAGTTGAAGAAAATTCTCCAGAACCAGCAGGAATAGTAATATACCAGGGGCCACAAGCAGGAGAGAGCGTTCAGGAAGGTACATCGATTAATTTGGTGATAAGTAAAGGACCAGAAGCAACGGTTCCACCAACAACCACAGCACCGCCACCAACAACCACAGCACCGCCAACAACAACAGCACCACCAGAAAACGAAGAACCAGGTAATAATCCACCACCTGAAGGATAATAAATTAATATTTTAAGAATATGACATATGAACTAAATATATCATAATAAACGTTTTAAATAGTAATTAGGCCGACAAAAGCAAATATGCAATTAAACGACCAATAAAAATAAAGATTTTATCAAGTCTTGGTTGCTATAAGCTTTTGTCACTGGCCTAATTATATTTTTTGTAATGAAGTTGTTTTGGTGTTTCTTTACCTATGTTTTGGTACC
>CAZUDG010000016.1:0-14719 GCA_964618775.1 uncultured Lachnospiraceae bacterium
GGTATCGATGCATTTGTTTCCCACTTTGAAATAGATTGACGTGATACCTCTAACTCATTCGCTAAATCGTTCTGCGACATCTTTTTATCTTTTCTATATCTATATATTCTTTCTCCAAGAGTCATTAAGCTCCTCCTTAGTTTTTATAGTTACATTATACAAATCCATACTATAAAACTCAACCAAGCTCACTTGGAACTTTAGCAACCAGCAGTTGCATCTCGATCTAGGCCTCCACTAACTACCTACTAGTACTCCCAAATCCACCATCTCGCAGATCAAGTTCCTCTTCGTCATCATCAAAAGTAATTCCATACTCCACAAAAATCCCTTGCATAAAACCTACCCCTGAATCTAAGTCAACAACCTTGCCTTCGTTAGAGTCATTAGTAAGTTTCGCAAATATATGGCCTTCGTTTTTTGAATTAAAATAATCGCTATCAATAATCCCAACTGTATTATTAAGTTGTAGGCGGAATTTAAATCCTAATCCACTCCTAGGATAGCATTTAAGTACCCATCCATCTTCAATCTCTACTCTTATCCCTGTTGGTATCTTAATCGTTTCTCCAGGTTTTAATGCAAATGATATTGGACTATAAAAATCATAGCCGGCAGAACCTTTTGTTGCTCTTTTAGGGTACTTTATATCTTTATATATATCAGATGCGTCATCTTGCTTTATGTCTGGAAAAGTATCTATTAAGTCGTTTATATACTGTTCCTCACTTACTTTATGGAACTTCGCTATTCGTTTCATTCTATCTCCTTGTGAACTACATCTTTATATTCTTCATGTCTCTCAAACCATACTTTTGCATAGGGGCAGGATGGTATAGCTTTCTTATTATCTTTTATTAGCTTTTCTGCTACTGCAGTTACTAACTTGCTTGCCACTCCCTGGCCTTGAAGGGATTCATCCACTCTTGTGTGAGTAATATCAACAAGATTTTCATTTACTTCTGGAAATGTTATCTCTGCCACTACCTTACCATCTTCATTTTCCATAAATATTCTATTATCTTCATATTGTAAATCCATAACCATTCCTCCTCTTTAATTCAAATACAAATTTATCAGTACTTTTAATGTTCTTATACTACCTTTAAGTTCAAACAATCTCCTAGCTTATTTCCTAATATGCCATAACTGCTATAATTATTTATTTCTATAAGCTTTGGGGTCAATAGGATAATCCCCAGTAAAACAAGCATCACAATAACCTTTTTGTCCTTCAATTATTTCGCTAAGGTCATCAATCTCTAGGTATCCTAAAGAATCTGCACCAATTATTTCTCGTATTTGATCAATTGAATTCTTATATGCTATTAGTTGGTCTTCGTTAGGAACATCAGTCCCATAATAGCAAGGATATAAAAATGGTGGAGAACTTATTCTTACATGTACTTCTGTTGCCCCTGCATCTTTTAATGCTTTAACTATTATTCCACTGGTTGTCCCTCTAACTATGGAATCATCAATCATTATGATACGTTTGCCTGCAACGATCTCATTTAAAACATTTAGTTTGATTCGCACACTTGATTCTCTCATTGATTGTTTAGGCTTTATAAATGTACGACCCACATAGCTGTTTTTAATAAATGCAGTTGCATATGGTATTCCAGATTCCTGTGCATAACCAACTGCTGCCGCCTTACCTGAATCTGGGACACCTACAACTAGGTCCGCATCAACAGGATATGCCTTGGCCAATAACCTGCCTGCCATAATTCTTGCATTATATACACTTAAATTATCAATCTTACTATCTGCCCTTGCAAAATAAATATATTCAAATATACATCTTGCCTTTTTTTCTTGTACTAGTGACTTATCTGAGCGTATTCCGTTTTTATCAATTGAAACAATTTCACCTGGTTCAACATCTCTTACTATTTCAGCTCCTATAGCATCTAGTGCACTAGTTTCAGAGGCAATAACGTATGTATTTTCCCTTTTTCCTATAACAAGGGGGTAAACTCCAAAAGGATCCCTTATGCCTATTAGTTTTCTTGGGCTCATCATTACTATTGAATATGCCCCTACTAACTTTTCCATTGCATTATGAGCTGCTTCTTCTATTGATCCAGTCCTTAATCTTTCCCTTGCAATAACATAAGCAATAATTTCAGTATCAACAGATGTCTGGAATATAGCTCCTGTATAAGCAAGCTCATGTTTTAACTCTTCATTGTTAAGAAGATTACCATTAAGGCCCATACATAAGGTTCCCTTTGCATAGTGAATTACAAGGGGTTGCACATTCTCTAGTGACCTATCACTTTCCGAAGAATACCTAACATGGCCAACTCCTATATTCCCGCCTAACTCTTCTAAACTTTCTTCTGTAAATACTTCGCTCATAAGTCCCATTCCCTTATGAGCTTTTATATCTCCAAGGGGCCCATTAGTATCACTTACTGCAATACCACAGCCTTCTTGTCCTCTGTGTTGCAAACCATATAGGCCATAATAAATAGACGAGGCAACATCTCCTCCATCTAAATCATAAATACCAAAAACTCCACATTCATGTTTAAGTTTGTCAGACATTACATTTTGATTAGTATTATTATCTAAATTCATCTTTTTCTTATGTCCCCTTTAGTCAAATCCTTTAACCAATCCTAATTGATAGAGTCACGTAAATTCTCTAGTTCTTCTACAGTATAGTAGTATTGACTACTACAAAAATGACAGTTTACCTCTATGGTCTCATCATCCTCTATCATGCTTTCAAGTTCATCTTTGCCAATACTAATAATTGCTTTTTCAATTCTTTCTTTAGAACAGTTACAATAAAAATCTGTATCTACAGTATCTAATATATTTAAACCAAAATCTCCCAAGATATATTCTAACATTTTTTCAGGAGTTTTGTGTTCTAACAATAGATTTGTTACAGAGTCTAGATTTGAAACTCTTTCTTCTAGTTTACTAATAATTTCTTCATCAGCAAAGGGCATTAACTGAATTATAAAGCCTCCTGCAACATTTACTGTATTATCCTTATTCATTTGAACTCCTAGTCCTACAGTAGATGGAACTTGTTCAGATGATGCAAAATAATAAGTAAGATCTTCTGCAATTTCTCCTGATATAAGATTCGTTTGACTAGAATATGGCTCTTTAAGCCCCATATCTCTTATTACATTAATATAACCAGAGCCTACTGCCCCTCCCACGTCTAATTTCCCTGCAGGAGTTGCTGGTAGCATTACCCCTGGGTTGTTAACATATCCCTTTACTCTTGCCTTAGAGTCTGCAGTTACGGTTATTCCACCTATTGGACCATCACCTTTAATTTGTATTGTAAGTATATCTTCTTCATCGCCTAAGGTAATTCCCATCATACCTCCAGCTGTTAATAATCTTCCTAAAGCTGCAGTAGCAATTGGACTTGTATTATGGCTATTCTTTGCAGATTCAACCAAGTTCCTAGTTGTTGATGCAAATGCCCTAATATAATTATCTGCTGCCACTGCTCTTACTATATAATCTTTCATATTAATTCCTTGCCTTTCTATTATCAATCGTTACTCAATTATCTTATCACACTAGCTAGTATATTTTTTGCCAAGCTGATATTTTTCCCTTGCAACAAAATACACTCTCTCGCTTTCATCAGTTGGCGGATTATGGGTAAATGCATCATAAACTGCTACATATTCCATTCCAGCTTTCTCTATTATATCAATTATTTCTTGAATATCATATGATTTTTGATAGTGTATTTCTCTAAATCTCTCAAATATCTCCTCTTGTGCTTCTATCTTCACAAATATTGAAATATCATATTCATTTATTTGTTCTTCTTCATCATAATAATTACTCCAAATAAAACTACAATCTTCCCTATCCTCAGCAAACACATTGTTAGCAAGAATATTCTTATACTTATACTCTGTATTTAAATCAAATATAAAAACTCCATTTGGGTCCAAATAATTATTGACTAATTTAAATGTTTCTAATAAATCTTCACTAGAATCTATATAATTCAAACTATCACAAATGCTAATTACCCCAGATACAGTTCCAAACAACTCAAAATCTCTCATATCTTGGTTAATATAAAGTATAGGGTTTTGAGAGGATAGTTCTTTTTCTCTTGCAAGTTCTAGCATTTCTACAGAACTGTCTAATCCTATCATATCGTAACCTAGTTTACTAAGTCTTCGCGTTACATTGCCTGTCCCACAACCTAACTCTAATATTAATCCATCATTTACATCATATTCTTTCAGTAAGCTATGTAAATATTCAACCCATTCATCGTAGGGTACATTGTCCATAAATGTATCATATACCTGGGCAAAACCTGTATACGCTTCCATGTTTGCCTCCTAGCCTAACATCTCCACTATCTTTTTATATTGTAGTGGTCCACCAAATATATCTAAACTACTACCAATAGTTACATCGAGTCTTGAATTACTAAGCTTTTTAAGTGATTCAATATCAGAATAATCTCCTACTCCACCAGCATATGTAATGGGCAGTTTGCCCCATTTGCCTAATAAAACTACTAAATCTTCTTCTATACCTGATGACTTGCCTTCAACATCAACCCCGTGAATTAAAAATTCATCACAAAACCCTGATAAATTATCTAGAGTTTCACGGTTTACTTTAACCTTGGTAAAATGCTGCCACCTGTCTGTAACAATATAATATTCATTATCCTTTTTCCTACAACTTAAATCTAGCACCAATTTATCTTTTCCTATAGCTTGATTAATCTTTTCTAAATTTTCATAATTAATGTTACCATCCTTAAATACAAAAGAAGTAACAATAACATGGGAAGCACCTAAATCCAAAAATGTCTTGGCATTTTTATCATTAATACCTCCTCCAATTTGAAGGCCTCCTGGATATGCCCCAAGAGCTAACTTGGCCTGCCTAACATTATCTTGATAATATTCACTAGTCTCAGGATTTAGCATAATAATGTGGCCACCCTTTAACCCATCCTCTTTGTATAAATGGGCATAATAATCAGCATCATTACCGGAGACATAGTTTTCTTTGGCCATGTCATCCTCATCAACTAGACTTGCGCCAACTATCTGTTTTACTTTTCCATTATGAATATCTATACAAGGTCGAAAATTCATACTTCACCCACTTTATTCAAAATAACCATTTCATTTTTTAATTTTGTATTCATTCAGTAACTTATCGTTTTCTTGCTTTATTTTTAAAATATTTGTAGTTTATCAACATTAACATATAAAAAATCTTACTTTGTCAACAAATCCCACACATAATGTTGAAGGCTTGTTTTTTAACGGATATTTCAGAATGCTTGAATTCTCCACCAAAGTCTCCATCTATTGTCCAGGGTATTGGTTCATGGGATATTATCTCTAATCTTTCTACAGGTAGAGAAACAATCAGATCACTCTTTAGGTCTCCAACTAAAAGACTATTAATAATTCCCTGGAACTCAACAATGGTTTTTGGCATTCTTACAAAGATACCTTCGAAATACCCATCATCTAGAAGAACTTCCTTACCAGTAATTCCTTTGAATCCACCTACTGATTCTGAATTTGTTACCATTCCCAATATAAATTCACCAGAAATCTTCTTACCGTCACAAATCAATTCTAGCTTATAAGGTTTTAAGTTTGCTGGGATTCCCTTTATTCCTTCTAAAACATAAGCCACTCTTCCTAATAGATTTTTTGTAGCTTGATGAGCTTTATAAGAAGCGTCTGTAAATATACCAAAAGCTGCTACATATGTAAAGTATGTTCCATTTATTAATCCTGCATCACATGTAAATGGAACACCTCCTATAGCTATCTTCACTGCTTGCTTAGGACTTTTGGAAATACCAAGATTATAAGCAAAATCATTAGTTGTCCCTGCAGGAATATAGCCTATATCAAGCTGCTTACCAGACAGAATCAATCCATTAACTACTCTGTTTAAGGTTCCATCTCCGCCTGAACATACCACTTTATCAAAGTTTTCTTTTTCTAAATACTCTTTAACAACTAAACTGGTATCTTTATTTTTTACAGTTGGACGCACTAGTATATCATATCCAGCTAATGTAAATGCTTCAACCATATCAGATAACCATTCTTTTATTTTGCCTGTTCCAGCATGGGGGTTATAAATCAGTAACATCTTCTTTCTCATTACTTTTCAAAGCCTCCTTTTTGGCAAGTTTATTACGCTTGGTCATTATACCTCCAATTCTTCCTGTTTCTTTGGCAGTTAATGACCCCCAACCATCTTTTACAACTCTATCAATAAATCCTAATTCTGTTGCTATTTCATATTTCATCTTTTCCTCAGGTTTAATGTTATTCAAGTCAATCTTTTTTCTTTTCTTAGCCATGTTTTACTATCCTTTCCTAATTGATTAATCTATGGACTTATCTTATTACTTCATTAAGATTTAGTTTTACCAATATGAAAGTATTTAATTCAAACAATGGCTTTAATTCTATGAATGACCTTCATTTTATGCATAGCCTTTATTCCATGAATGGCTTTTATTCTATATCCAAAACAATTTTATAACCTTATCTCTTTCTCTAAATCAAATGAGTAAATAATTCTTTCTTTGACCTTTTTACCTGTTAATTGCTCTAAGGCCCTTTCATAATAATCCAATTGAACAGAGTACCTTTTTACTAACATTGACTCTCCATATACTGGATCAACTTTGTCAGTTTTATAATCTAGCAACACAAGTTCGTCATCTTCTTCAAAATAAACGTCTATAATACCTTGGATTAAAACAAGTTCATCACTTTTCATGTGCTTATTAATTTCATTTGCCCTAAGACCCATAATAAATTGATGTTCTGTATAAAGCACATTGTTATTTAAAGCCAGCCTCATTCTAGTGGCCACATCACTAGTTAATAACTTGAATAATTTATCTTGATTAATTGATTTTAACTCTTCTTCGCTTAAATTACCATTATTGTATAAACTATTCAAGTATTTTCTTAATTCTTCATTATTCTTAACATTCAATATATCTATATTATCCAATATTTTGTGATACAAGGTACCTAAGTTTGCACCCTTAACTGTCACTTCTTCTTGTATAAAGTTTGGAGTTCTTGAAACTTTACTGGCTCCAATTCCCTTTAATCTGAATCCACTTTCCTCTTCTTCTAGTTGACTTAATCTCTTAAGCTCTGTAACTGTGAGCTTTGCATGTATCTTTGTCTCTGCTTCATAAGGGTAAGTAAAATCCATTAATTCATTTATATTATTCCTAATATCCTCATCATAGACATGGTCTGGATCCCAGCTTTTTAATTCATCCTCTAATTGTCCCTTTTCCATTTGCTCTATAAATTCCCTAATAGCTAATTCATTATAATTAATAATGTTTAACGCTATACTAGCTGGACTTTTTATTTCTCCCTTAACCAACCTGTCAAGAGCCTTTCCATGTTCAAAAATCTCTAAAGAGTCTAATCTTAAAACCACTGGAATAAGTAAATCCAGATATGTCTTGGCTTTACTTATTTGATAAAAGGGCAATTCCTTAACCCCTGTTGTTGATGCACTATGCCATTCTAATAATCTATTTTCTATTTTCTTTACTGATCCTGTTAATATTAATTTCTCTTTAGCCCTAGTCATGGCAACATAAAGAATACGAATTTCTTCACCTAAGTTCTCCAAAATAATATTCTTTTGAATTACTTTTTTTAATAAAGTTGGGGATTTCGTTCTCTCTTTTGGATCAATAAAATCTGGTCCTAGCCCCAAATCTGGGTGAATTAAAATTTTATCACTGGATTCCTTTTGGTTGAATTCTTTACCCATACCAGAGACAAATACAATAGGAAATTCTAATCCTTTACTTTTATGTGTACTCATAATTCTAACTGAGTTATCACTTCCACTAACAGCATCCGCTTCACCAAAATCAACATTATATTTATGAAGCTTTTCTATATATCTAATAAAATGAAATAGTCCACTATAGCTAGTTTCTTCAAATTGAATAGCCTTTTGAATTAGCATATCAATATTGGCTTTTCTTTTTTCTCCTGCAGGCATGGCTGATGCAAAATCATCATATCCTGTGTCCTCTAGCACTTTTATAATAAGTTCATTTATAGTTAAAAATGCTACCATGGACCTAAAATTATCCAGCATGATGAGGAACTTATCTAGAGTAACTGCAAGAGCATGAGTATCTCCTTGTTCTTTACTTTCTTCTAAATATTGTTCCCTATAGGATAATGCTGCCTCATACATAGAAGAATCCTTTTCAACCATCCTAATTCTTGCTATATCATTGCTATTTAAACCTACTATAGGAGACCTTAGTATTGCAGAAAAAGGTATGTCTTGTCTGGGATTATCAATGATTTTTAACATGTTTAAAACAGTCTTGATCTCTAATGTATTGAAATATCCTGTTTGGGTTTGGGCATAAGAAGGAATACCTTCACTATTTAGTATTTCTACAAACACATCAGCCCAGCCTCTCATAGTTCGAAGCAAAATTACAATGTCTTTGTAGTCTGCCCTTCGGTACTTTTTGCCATCCTTATCAAGAATATTAAGACCATCCTTTTCAGATACAAGTTCCTTAATCCTTAGGGCTACAGCTTTTGCTTCTAACTCTTTTCCATCTAAGTCTTCTATCTCCATTTCAGCATCTTCATACTCTTCTAAATTTTCATAATCAACATCTTTCAAAACTTCTTCTGGTTTTTCAGGAGAAACTAAAATGATTTCAGTATTGTTAGAAACAGGCTCTACTTCCTTTTCAAATTTTGCACCTGGATATAGGGCTGCTTTATCATCATAAATAATATTACCTATTTTCTTAGTCATGATTTGCTCAAACACTGAGTTGACAGTATCTAAGACAATTTCCCTACTTCTAAAATTCTGGTGTAAATCTACTTTTTGATATCTAAGGTCGTTTTCACAGTCACTACTATTGTTTTCAGTACCTTCTTCATCAGCACTTTCTCCAATTATATCTACCTCGTCCGATTCACTCTCTTCTTCTGACTTATATTCTTCATATTTCTTCATGAAAATCTCAGGTCTTGCAAGTCTAAACTTATAAATGCTTTGTTTAACATCTCCTACCATAAACCTATTAGGTCTGCCATATCTTTCCTTAGAAATACTATTTAATATAGTTTCTTGAACTAGGTTACTATCCTGGTATTCATCTATTAATATTTCTTCGTAAAACTGGGCAAGCTCATTAGCCACTTGGCTATATTCTAATTTATCATCCCTTTTATTAACTAAGATATTTAGACACAAATGTTCTAAATCATTAAAATCAACTAAGTTTCTTTCTTCTTTTTTCTTGTTATAAGCATTTGTAAACTCTTTAGTGATGTCTATTAACACATCCATAGCTGGCTTCATTGCGGCAATATCTTTTACCATTTCCATGGTTGGCTGAAAAAAATACTGGCCTTTCAAATCATTAATGATAGATTTAATTTCATTACGTATTTTCTTTGCTAAATCCTTTTTCTCTTCAGATGCTTCTTTTTGACTTTTCCTAGATAGGGCCTTAAATTTAAAGCCTGCAAATGCTTCATAATATTCTTCGTAACTACTTAGTCCTTTCAACTTATCTAGATATTTCACATCACTATCTATTGCATCAAGATAAGCTTGTGGTCCGTCAGCTTCTTTACATAAGGCAATTAGCTCATCATATTTGTTATCCACATCCTCTATGGTCGATTTTATATATAACTTTAATGAAGTCATCCACTGTTTGCCTTCTATATCATCTACACAACTTATATCAAATTCACCCTTTGTTTTATCTAGCCATTCATCTGGCCAAGGAAAACTCATTGAAAAATTGTGGAGCTTTAATATTATGTCTATTATTGCTTGATCGGTTTTTCCAGATGCAAAGCATTCTACAAAGTGGAGGAATTCTTCATCCCCCTCTTCATAGTAATCCTCCAACATACTTTCTATAACATCTGACTTAAGTAAAACTAACTCTGATTCGTTAGCCACTCGAAAAGAAGGATCAATATGAATTGTATGAAAATAATTTCGTATTACAAATAAGCAAAAACTATGAATTGTAGTGACTTGAGCTGTATGTATTAACATCATTTGTTTTTGCAAATGTAAGTTATCAGGCTCATTTTCTAGTTTTTTCTCAATTGCTTGGCCTATTCTTTCTCGCATTTCAGCCGCTGCTGCATTGGTAAAAGTAACGATAAGTAAATGGTCAATATCAATAGGCTCTTCCCCTTCTGATATCATTGAAATAATTCTCTCCACTAGCACAGCAGTCTTTCCCGAACCTGCTGCTGCAGATACTAATATGTTTCTATCTCTTAAATCAATTACCTTTTGTTGGTCTGTTGTCCAATCCATTAATCAGTCCCTCCTTCCTCTTTATTCTCATCTTCTAATTCCTTAATACTTTCATTAATTTTATCCCATATAGCTTCATCTTTTAAATCTTCTAATCTATGATAATAAAAACCTTCTATTCCAATATCAAAGCCACATACGCTATCATAAGGACAATATTCACATGCAATTTTGTTCTTTAGCTTGTAAGGTTCGACACCAGTATCTCCTTCTAATATATCTTTTCCAAAGTCTTTTACTACCCTGGTTACATACTCCTCTATAAAACCTAGTTCTTCACTAGTAACAACTTTGGATACTTTACCAATTGAACCATCTTTATTGGTTTTTACTGGAATAACATCAGAGTTAACTCCAGGCTTTAGTCCATCGCCTTCCTTAAAGCTCTTGTCTAGGCGGACTATTACTTCACTATCTTCGTTTACCACACCATCCATTTTAAGTGCTTTTAATATGCTAGACTCTACATCACTGTTCTTATCAACAATTGGATCATCAATATGATAATATAAAATTCCTGCAGGTATAATTTCTTTACCAGGATACAATTTTTTTAGGTATTCAAGGCTTGCATTTAAATAAATAGCCAGTTGAAGTTGCAAGCCATGGTAAACAGATAACAAATCAAAACTTGTACTTCCTGATTTGTAATCAATTACCCTAACCATAACCTTATCGTCTTCCTTATATACGTCTATTCTGTCAATTCTACCATGTAATTTAATAGAAGAGTCTTCCGTTAAGGGGATCCTAAGGCTCTCCATATTATTATCACTAGAAAAATATATCTCAAATCCTGATGGGACAAAGTCTCCTTTTGTTATTTGTTGTTTAAGGGCCCAGATAGTTCTATTAGTAATTCTTTTTGCTCTAGAAACAATATACTCATGGCGTTTACTACTAGAGAATATAGCGTTATTAGGGTTGTTAGCTGCTTCTGTTACACTTTCATCTACCCACTGTGATTGAACTTGATCAGATAAACTCTCCCAGTCGTTGCCACTATTATAAAGTCTCTTGGAAAATATCTCTAATGAGTCATGAAACAAATTACCTATGTCTAGGGCACGAAGACTATATTCAACTCGCTCCCTTAAGTTTAAACCATACTTAGCAAAGTGTGCAAAAGGACATGCTGCAAACTGTTCAAATCTTGTGACGCTTCCTAATAAATCACTGCCATATAAATCTTTTGCAACTTCTGTCTTTAAGCCAATTTCGTGATTACTATAAAATGTTCCTTTTAACAAATTATCTATTAGATCTTTGCCATCTTCATCCTTATAATAATAAGAAAACAATTCTCTCCAATAATCAGAAACTTCTGAAGAATAATTTCTAAGTCCCTTAATAAGATATTTTATTCCTTTATCAGAAGCTAAAATACCCACCTCATCTTCAGCAATATTTTCCTCGTCTATTATTTCTATGTTAGGATATAACTTTTCTATTACTCCAATAAGGTAGGATGGCCTTATAACCTTACCATCTCCATCTAGTTTACTATAAGATAAGTAGAGTTTGTCTGTTGGTTTTGTCATAATCAAGTATAGATAAAACTGTTCCATATAGGCTTCTTCTCGCCTTGTTGGAGCCATCTCTAATTCTTGTTCTGACAATACTTCTCTATCAAAATCAGATAATATCCCTCCATCCTTACCACTAGCTGGAATAATTCCATCATTTACTCCAACAAAAAACACTGCCTTCACATGACTTAATCTAGTTCTTTCTATATCACCAACCACAACCTGGTCCATTCCTGGAGGAATCACGCCAACCTTGGCCTCTGATAGCCCTGCTTCTAGTATTTCAATATATTCATCAAGTTCTAAGTGTTCATCTCCTAATAATTCTACTAATTTTTCTAACAAATCAATTACTATACCATAAATTTGCTCATATTCCTTTGCTACAACCATCATTCCCTTAGCTTCAAAATCTTCTCTAAGGCTATCTAGTCTTTCTTCTATCCCAAGTTCTAGAACATGATTATATATTGATCTTGTATAGTCTTCTACTGTTTTTTCTTTATTCATCAAAATCTCAAACAAGGGGGTAATATAATCTACTAATTCCTGTCTAACTTCATTGATTAATGGTAATTCCCCTTCTTGCTGGCCTTTGTAAGTTCTCTCCCACTCTTTTGCCCAAGTGGATTTTCCCCTAATTCCAAATGCTATAATATAATTTTCCAACACATCTATTGCATCATTAGAATAGTCCAGTAAACCACAACGTAAGAATCTAAAGACACTCTCATAATCAAAATCTTTTTTCACAATATCAAGCATTGAGCGAAGCATTTCAACAAATGGATTGTTTAAAAGCTCTCTCTTATTATCAATAAATACTGGGACTCCCGCCCTTTCAAATTCACGTTCAAGGGGATTGGCATACTGACCTATATCTCCAGTTATAATTGCTATGTCTTGATAACGATATTTTTCCTCTCTAACTAACCTCATTGTTTCACGAACAACAAAGCTAACTTCATGTTTACCATCTTCGCAAACATGAACCTCTATTTCATCTTGAGTCTTTGTATATGTATTATAAGGATAACGAAACAGATTCCTTTCTAGTGAAGCTAAACCTTGTTTGTTTTTAAACCTATATAAACCTTCCCCTTCATCACTTATGGGATAAATTGCTTTATCAATTTTTATCTTGTTTTCATCTGCTATTTCATATAAATGATTGATTGTTTTTTTACTTAAATGAAAGAGTAAAAATTCTTCCATATCTTTATCTATCTGCTCTCTTTCATCTATAGTTACAGTTATTAATACCTTTTTTGACAGCTTCATAAGCAGGCCAAGTAGCTTATACTGGGAAGGGGTAAATCCTGTAAAACCATCAAAGGCTATTATACTATTCTTAATTAAGTCTGATTTTCCTATAACATCACACAAAACATCTAGTATCTCTTCTCCAGTAATGTACTTGTCTTCCAAATACTCCTTAAATCCATTATAAATAAGTATTATGTCATGAAGCTTATTAGATAACATTGGCTTATCTTTAATATTTTCTCTAACCTCTTCTAGTTCTTTACTTGTGATACTATATTGAAACATTTCAGAAACTAGAGATTTTAATTCACTAACAAAACCTATCTTATTAGATTCCCTACCGAAAAATATTAACTCATCCTGTTTTAGAGAAATAACTTTTCTCAAAATCATACTCTTGCCAGTATCATCTAAGGCAATCTTTTCATTACCACCAAGCTCATCAAAAATACGATGGGCAAGACGCATAAAGCTTAATATATCAATGTTCATAGTTCCTTTATACGGATGTTTAGTAACAATCTCTTTTTGAGTTTGTAAAGTAAATTGTTCTGGAACTATAACTAAATAGTTTACATCTTCATAAGCTATAGTTTTGTTTATAGATTTGTCTATAGATTTGTTTATGATTTCATTATATAGCTGATGAGATTTGCCAGAACCACTGCTTCCTAATATAAGTTGTAAAGACATAAGCTTCTCCCTCAAATGTTTATATTTATAAAACTCCATTATTTAATGTAAATGTATCATATTTATTGTCTTATATTAATAATATATATAAAGTATTTTTATGCAAATGCCAAGAAAGGCAAGGTGATAAAAATTGTCAAGCCCCAAAATTATAGTAGTGCAATTAAAAGAGATCATATATACAGTCATATTTGCAGGACTTGGGATACTACTAATTATTCTACTAATAGCAATGTTCTTGAATAAAGGTAAAGGTGCGGATTTAAGTGATAACGAACAGGTATATATTCCTGGTATTTATACAGCGGCTTTAATATTAAACGATACAGCACTTAATTTGGAAGTTGTAGTAGATAAAAACAATATTAATTCTGTAGAAATAGTAAATATTGACGAAGCCACAACTACTATGTACCCTTTAATTGAGCCTTCACTAGAAAATATAGCCGACCAGTTATATGATGGTGTTAAAGTTGAATCTGTGGAAGTATCTAATAATGGCCCTTATACACAGGAGGTAATGCTCGATACAATAAAGGTTGCATTAGAAAAGGCAAAAGTAAAGACGGTGCAATAAGTACATATGTATTATCATAAGAGTAGGATAGAATATCCTACTCTTATTTTGTGATATTTTTACAGATTAGGAACCAGGTAGCTAGCGCTATCTCGTTCGCGTTGCACTTATCCAAAAAATTCATGACATTTATTCAAGCCAGCTAACAAGTTTACTTGGATAAATGTCCTGAATTTCTTGGACTAATCTGTATATTGGCGGAGATTACATCTTTCTAAATCGTCTAACCATATCTTAGCACTTGCATCACTAGGCATCTTTAGGTCGCCTCTGGGTG